>DATGJK010000360.1:0-2055 GCA_035295245.1 Acidobacteriaceae bacterium | reverse complement strand
GGGCGTCGACCGTGAGGATTGCGCTGGCCGACGCCAGAACCGGTGTAAAGAAGCGGCGGAGTCGCCGATACCACCGCGCCGCGGCCGGATCGATGCGGGCGCCGGCGAGGATGAGCGGGATTTTGCGATCGCGGCATCCGTGGAAGAGGTTCGGCCAGATCTCGGTCTCCGCGATCAGGACGGCGGAGGGGCGCAGCGCCCGCAGCACGCGGCGCACGGCGAAGACATAGTCGACCGGCGCGAAGAAAACGCCATCGGCAAGGCCATTCAGTTTCTGGCCGGCCGTATCGCGTCCGGCCAGGGTCGAAACGGAGACGAAGATCCGGGTGGCGGGGAACTCCGCGCGCAGACGGCGGAGGAATTCGAGGCACGAAAGCACCTCGCCTACCGAAACTGCGTGCAACCAGATGGCGCCCGGGCCGGTCTGTCTTAAGGGGCGAGGTAGAAAGCCGAAACGCTGCGGCAGCGAGCGCCAGTAGCGGCGATCCGCCAGGCCGCGGTAAAGGAAATACAATAGCAGAGCAGGTATCGCCAACGCCTGAAGGACTCGATAGAGGAAATAGATGCCTTTTGTTTTCAAACGTTTGGCTCTAATCATGAGTATAGCCGCAGCGTTTGCCGCGGACAAGGAGCAGCCCTTCCACCCGCCAGCGGCGGCCGGCATGGCGCACCACCAGGCGAATGGATCGGTGACGATCGGGGCGGAGCCGTACGTCTCGGGCGACAAGGTGAAGGCCGCGTTCGGTAAGAACGAACCTTACCAGTTCGGCATGCTGCCGGTGCTGGTGGTGATCCAAAACGACGGCGCCGATTCCATCAAGCTCGACAAATTGAAAGCCTCGTACGTCTCGCCCAGCGGCTTGCGCGTGGACGCCACGGCGGCAAAGGACGTTCGCTATGCCCATGCGGGCCAACGGCCGACCATGATCCCGACGCCGGTCGGGACCATCAAGAAGATGAGGGGCAACCCGCTGGACAATCCCGCGATTGAGGTGCACGCACTCGCGGCGCCGATCGTGCTGGCGGGCAAGTCGGCCAGTGGATTTCTGTACTTTCAAACGGGATTCCAGCCAGGATCCACGCTGTACCTCACTGGGATGACCGAAGCAGGGAGCGGCAAGGAACTGCTGTACTTCGAGATCCCACTGCAGTAGGGCGAACAACTTCTCTGCGGGGCTTGGGTTTAGGGTTGTACTATAGAGTTTCGCCGCGTCCGAAGAAGGAATACGTTTGTGAGCCCCTGGTGCGTCAAGTCTTGTCTTATCATTCAGTTCACTCTGCTCCTGCCGTTGGCGCAGGCGCAACAGAGCACTTCCGCGACGTTCGGCAACGTGATCCCGCTACAAGGCGGCACGCCATCCGACGTGGTTCTCGACGAGCAGCGCCACCTGCTGTACCTCGTCAACAATAAGACCAACAACGTCGACATCCTCGACTACACCAGTTCGACCATCGTTGGACACATCGCGGTGGGCAAGATGCCCCTCGCCGCCGCCATGTCGATGGACAGCAATTGGCTCTACGTCACCAATAGCCTCAGTTCCACTTTGAGCGTGATCGACCTCTCGCAGAATCGCGTCGTGCAGACGGTGCTGCTTCCTTCGGCGCCGCAGGGCGTGGAAGTCGGGGTTGATGGCCGCGTGCTCATCAGTATGAACGGAACCGGCGTGGTGAACGGAGTGGCGCAGGGCACGCTCTCGGTTTTCGACCGCACCCTGGCCAGCGGCCAACAGGTACAGCCGGTGAGCGTTCCGGCGCTGCCAAGCACACCGGTCGGCGTCCCCAACAATCCCGGCTCTACGCGCCCGATCACTACTTTTAGCAGCAAGCTGCTGCGCACGCCCGACGGCAACTTCATTGTGGGGGCGGTAACACCCAACGCCAGCACCACGTACGTTTTCGTCTACGAAGTGGCGTCGGGTGTGGTCCTGCGCAATCGCACCATGGGCGGCATTTCCACGGTGCTTTCGATGGCGCCCGACGGATCGAAGTTCATGGCGGGCTTCTCCCTGATCGATACCGCCTCGCTGGCGGTGATCGCGCAGGAGAACAACG
>DATGJK010000359.1:0-3783 GCA_035295245.1 Acidobacteriaceae bacterium | reverse complement strand
ATTTGTGGAGGGTCGCGCGGGCGAGCGGCCGTTGAAGTGGTCGAGCGAGGGAGCGCCGACGCAGAGCACCCAAGTTTCCCTGACCTTGGCCGAAGCGCTGGTCGCACTCACCGGTTCAGTCGTGACCTCCTCGAACTGTGGAGGCCGGGCTGCCTCGGCCGTACCCGACTGCCACATCGTGTATGCCCGGCTGGAACAACTGGTGCCTGATCTCGAAGCGGCGCTGGCGCTGATCCAATATCGCGGCCTGGCGGAACGCAATTCCTACGTCGGATTGATTACGGGATCGAGCCGCACCGCCGATATCGAAAAGATCCTGGTCCTGGGGGCGCATGGCCCTCGGCGGCTCGTGGTCGTGCTCCAAACGAAATAGTACCGGCAGGCCCTTGACGGCCGGGTAGATAATTACTGGCTCGCGTTACTGCTGTTGTGCTCCGGGAGGAATTTCATCATGGCTACTACCCCTGGCAAAGTAAGACAGCAAGCCCCGCCCACAAAAATGCCGCCGCACAGTTCGAATCGGATTCCTGGAATTCTCATGCTGCTGTTTGCGATTGCGCTGATCGCAGTTGCGATCTGGGCGCCGGAGGCGGAAAAGACCTGGCACCAGGTTTACGATCCCGTGGGGCATTGGTGGCTCTCGACGTTGATCGCGGCGCTTCCCGTGATCGTGCTGCTCGGCACCTTGGCCATCTTGCACGTGCAGGCACACAACGCCGCGCTGCTCGGTTTATTAACCGCAGTGGTGGTGGCCATAGGCGTGTTTCACATGCCTGCCAAGCTGGCCGCCAAGACGACACTGTATGGTGCGGCCTATGGCTTTTTGCCCATTGGCTGGATCATTCTGAACGTCATCTTCATGTACCAGCTCACCGCCGATCGCGGCCGATTCAAGGTGCTGCAGGAAAGCCTGATGGGCATCACCCAGGATCGCAGGCTGCAGTTGCTGCTGATCGCGTTTTCTTTCGGCGCGTTCTTTGAAGGTGCCGCTGGATTCGGCACACCTGTTGCGGTGACTGCCGCGATTCTCATCGGGTTGGGATTCGAGCCGCTGCAAGCATCTGGACTTTCGCTGATCGCCAACACCGCACCCGTCGCCTACGGGGCGCTGGGTACTCCGATCATCGCGCTCGCTGGCGTCACCGGTCTCGATTTGAAAGAACTGGGCGCCCAGGCCGGACGCATTCTTCCCTTTTTCTCCATCCTCGTTCCCTTCTGGCTGATGTGGGCCTTCGCGGGCTTCAGCGGCATGATGGAAGTCTGGCCCGCCGCCCTGATCGCCGGTGTGTTCTTCGCCATCCCGCAATACCTCATGTCGAACTTCCACGGCCCCTGGCTCGTGGACGTGGTGGCCGCGGTCATCTCGATGCTCGCGCTCATCGGCTTCCTCATGGTCTGGCACCCCAAAAAGGTTTGGGGATTTGAGCATGAAGGAGAACGCACCGCCCGCGGATCGCACGGTTACAGCCGCGGCGAGGTGGTCAGGGCTTGGGTGCCCTGGGGAATTCTCAGCGTGCTGGTGTTCTGCTGGGGTCTGCCCAGCGTCAAGACCGGCCTCGACAAAATTTCCATCGTGAAGCACGCGATCGGCGGCCTCGACAAAGTGATTCAACGAATGCCCCCGGTCGTTCCCAAGCCCACCGCGGAAGGCGCCGTGTACGTGGTGAATTGGCTGTCGGCGACGGGCAGCGGCATTCTCATCGCCGCGATCATCGCCGGGTTCGTGATGGGCTGCAGCATCGGGATGCTGTTCAAGACTTACCTGAAGACCATCAAGAAAGTGCGCTTCTCGCTGCTTACCATTTCCGCCATGATGGCGATTGGTTTCATGACCCGGTACGCCGGACTCGACGCCACCATGGGTCTGGCCTTCGCGCGCACCGGAGTGCTCTATCCCTTCTTCGGCACCATGCTGGGCTGGCTGGGAGTGGCCCTCACCGGCTCAGACACCGCGTCCAACGTGCTGTTCGGCAGCTTGCAGAAAATCACGGCCCAGCAGATCGGGCTGTCACCCGTGCTGATGTCGGCTGCGAATAGTTGCGGCGGCGTCATGGGCAAGATGATTGACGCGCAAAGCATCGTCGTGGCCAGCACCGCGACTGAGTGGTACGGACACGAAGGCGACATCTTGCGCTACGTGTTCTTCCACAGCATTGCGCTGGCAGCGTTGGTGGGAGTTTTAGTCACCCTGCAAGCGTACGTGTATCCGCTCACGCGCCTGGTTCACCATTGACGTCGTTAGTCGTCGGTCGGTGGTCGTTAGCAACGGAAAACTAAAAAAATAGGCCGCAGAGAATCATCTCTGCGGCCTTTCATGTTGCCGGGAAAATTGTTGGAACTACTGCGGGTTGCTCGTGTTTCCCGGAGTTCCCGTCGGACACGTATCCGAAATCTTGTTCACCTGCGTCACCAGGAAAAGCTGGCCCTCATCGCCTTTCCCGGTTCCGGCCTCTCCCGTAATTGGCGCGCCGCTCGGCTGCGTCGTCGCCTGGTGATTGTTCTCGTTGTTGTTGTTGTAGGGATTCCAGCGACCGTGAATGTCAACGTTCTTTCCAACGTACTTGCTCAGGTCCTCGCTGCCGCCGTTCAGCCGCACGCGTGACCCGCTCACCGGCTGGATGAAGTAATCCGTCTCTTGCCGGATGATGCAGCCTTTTAGATCGGTCACGGAAGTCTGAACACTTGACCCCTGACTGGAAGTGCTCGCATTGCTGCTCGCCGAACTTCCGCTCTGCATCGAGGTGTCAGGATTGCTGGACTGGCTTGAGCTGCTGCTCGATTGCCCGTAGCTGGCCATCGTGAGCGCCAGGAACATCGTCGTTACGAATAGAAGCTGTTTTCGCATTCGCCTTCTCCTTCACTTTTCGCACCAACACACGGGAGTTGGATGAACGCGTCCAGTCGTGGTTTGCCCTGAAAGGTACACGCCACAACAGTGCAGCGGCTGTCCCGCAGCTCGCGTGACGAGAGGAAGAAATTTTAGGACCTCGTGTGCGAGGTGGAATACCTCAGTGCGCGATTGATTCCGGCAAGGCGCCTCGGATGGATGCATCCAGCAGTTCGATCGTGTGCAGCACCGGGATATTAATGCCTTTGCGCTTAAGCGCGGATCTGATCTGCAGAATGCAGCCCGGATTGCCTGTCACCACGACCTGCGGCTGCAGCGCGGAAATATTTGCGGCTTTGCGATCGCCGAGCTCCTGCGCCGCATCCGGCTGCACCAGGTTGTAAATTCCCGCCGACCCGCAGCAGATCGCGGCCTCGGGAATTTCCTTCAACTCGAGCCCGGGAATTTGCTTCATCAGCGACCGTGGCTGAGTTCGAATCTGCTGCGCGTGCTGCAGGTGGCAGGCGTCGTGATACGCCACACGCAGCGGCAAGGGATGACGCGGCGCGCGCGGCTCGAGTTCGGCCAGCAGTTCTGAAATGTCCTTGCACTTGGCAGCGAACTGGCCTGCGCGGTCGGCGAACTGCGGATCATCCCGAAGCAGGTGCCCGTAGTCTTTCATCGTGGAACCACATCCCGCGGCATTGATGACGATCGTGTCCACCTGGGCGGCTTCGAAGGCGCGGATCGTCTTGCGCGCCAGTTCCTGCGCCTGCTGTTCTTCGCCGGCATGCACCATCAGCGCGCCGCAGCATTCCTGTCCGGCGGGGACGACCACCTCGCAGCCCTCCGCAGCGAGCACACGCGCGGTGGCGCTGTTGACGCCGGAGAACATGACGCGCTGCACGCATCCCGTGAGCATGCCGAAGCGACGGCGCTTTTCACCCCGCGCAGAA
>DATGJK010000358.1:0-2850 GCA_035295245.1 Acidobacteriaceae bacterium | reverse complement strand
GGCTCGATACCGCCTTCTCCCGCGACCAGAAATTCAAAATCTACGTCCAGGACCGCATCCGCGAGAACAGCGCCGAACTGTGGAAGTGGCTCGATGAAGGCGCTTACTTCTACGTCTGCGGCGACTCCAGGCGCATGGCGCCCGACGTCGAGGCGGCCCTGCTCGAAGCCATCGCTGTCCACAGCGGCAAGGGAACGGACTACGCCAACGAGTTCCTCGTCGGCATGAAAAAGCAGAAACGCTACCTGCGCGACGTCTACTAGAGCCAAAAGTCCTGCCGCACTGGCTACCCCGATGGGCAGGCGCGCGGATCGCTCAGCGCGGCGCGGAGATCGTGTACAGATCGTTGACGGTCTGGCCGTAGCCGAAGGCGTAACTCTTTCCGTCCGGTGTGATCACCGGCAGCAGCACGGTGATGCCTCCCACAATGGAAGGATAGGGAATGTCGCGCCACGCGGTGCGCGCTCCGGTGCGGGGATCGAGTTTCTCGATGTGGCCGGCGACATCTCCCGGCTGGGGAAACGTGGACACATACAGGCGGTTGTCGCTGGTCCACCCCAGCCCGCCCTCGCCGGCTTTCAGACCAGGAATGGGGACCGGCGCGCCTCCCGCCATCGGCACCAGAAGATTATCGCCGGGCTGGTCGGGGTGCGCCGCCAGCAGCCATTTGCCGTCCGGCGAGACGCGAACACCAACAATGTTTTCGGGAGAGACAGGACGCGGCGAGCCGCCACTGAGGTCCTGAAGCCAGGTGCGCGCGGGCCGATTGCCAAAAGATCCGGAGTAGACAACCCGCTTGCCATCGGAGGTGAAACTCGCCGACGCGAATTCGGGAGAGAAGCCTGACGGAGAGAGACGCCGGGCTTCGCCGGGACCGACCGGCACCAGCCAGATTTCGTTCGTGGGCTGGGCAAATCTCTGCGTGATGGCCCACTTCTTGTCGGCCGAGAGGGCCATGCCATAGCCTTCGCCGATCTGCACGGCGGGCGAGCCGTCGGTATTGCGGACGTAGACGGCATAATTCTTCGACTGCAGGCCTTCTTCCTCGAAGAGAACCATCTTTCCGTCACCGCTAAGGTCGCGCAGATAGCCATAGTCCAGCCACGACAGGTCGTGCTGCGTGCCTCCGGTAGACGCGATGATGCCCCGTCGCGCGATTCCCTGCTGAACCAGAAGTTCACCGTTGGGGGCGATGTCGCGCAGGAACAGCCGCCCGGGGACAGAGAGCACCTGGCGATCCTTGCCCGAGAGCGAGAGCGCGTGGATCTGTCCGGACTCGAGCGGCGACGTGAACCACACTTCATCGCCGGATGGGGTCCACGCCAGGCCCTGAACGCTGTCGTAGAAGGCGCTGGTGGCGACTTTCTCGCCGCTGCTGCGGAGGATCACGACCGTTCCGCGATCGTCACAGCAGCTGTCGTGCAGGCTAAACGCGAGATAACGCCCATTGGGCGAAAAGCGCAGGTCGCCGATGTACGCCGCGCTGTAGAGAACATGTCCGATGGGGTACTCGACCTGGGTGGTGAGCTTGTCGGGCAGGTAGCGCACGATCGCCAGCTCGGAATTATTCGGGTTGTAGTCGGCGGCCCAGACGTTTTCGATTTCCGGCCGGGGAGCCGACGTGCCGTTAGAGCGGGCGAGCGTCCCGGGATGCACAAAAAAGTAGGGCACAAGCCGGGGATTCAGCGCGACGGCGATTTCTCCCTGCTTTGATACCGCGAGAAGGCACGCGTCGGCAACGCGAAGGAACTGCCCACCCATTCCCGTTCCCGACTCGCTGTAGATGTTGGGCGAGGCGCCTTCCCAGGCCGCGGTGTAGATCACGTTTTGACCATCGGGCGTGAAGCGGGCGTCAGCGAGGGTTCCGCGGCGGAAGGTGAGCTGGTGGAATTGCGAGCCCGTGACCGGCTTCGCCGAGGGCAGGAGCTTCCACGCAGCGAGTCCTGCAATGACGGCGAACGCCACCGCCGCTGCGACGTACCGCCACCACGCATAACGCGTGCGCGATTGGGCTGCCGGAACTCCGGCGGATCCCGTGAGATTCGCAGCGGATTCGAGGTCGAACGCGAGATCGCGCGCCGACTGGAACCGCTGGTCGGCGGATTTCTCCAGGCAGTGGCGAACGATGCGGTCAAGCGCCGGCGGAATTTGCCGCGAAGATTCGAGCTGCTCCGGAGGCTCGTCGTGCAGGATGGCCGTCATCGTCTCGGCAGTCGTATCGCGCTTAAAGGCGCGCACGCCGGTGAGCATTTCGTAGAGAACGGCCCCGAAGCTGAAGATGTCCGTGCGGGTATCGACGGCGACGCCGCGCACCTGCTCGGGTGACATGTAGCCGGCCGTGCCCATCACCATGCCGGCGTCCGTCACCGTTCCTGGAGCGGCGATGGTGGCGTCATGAGATCCGCCAATCGACTTGGCCAGTCCGAAATCGAGAATCTTCACCTGGCCGTCGCGCGTGATGAAGATGTTGTCCGGCTTCAGGTCCCGGTGAGCGATGCCTTTGCTGTGCGCAGCGGCGAGCCCGCGGGCGATCTGGATGGCATAGTTCACCGACTTGCGATGCGAAGGCACCCCGGCTGCAAGCACGTCGCGCAGGCTCTCGCCCTCGAGCAGTTCAGAAACGAGGTAGGGCGCACCGTTGTGCAGGCCGGTGTCGTAGATGGCAAGGATGTTGGGATGGCTCAGGGCGGCGACGGCCTGCGCTTCCTGTTCGAAACGGCGGAGCCGCTCCCGGTCGGCGGCGAAGGACGGCGGCAGAACCTTGATGGCAACGTCGCGGTTGAGGCGCGAGTCGCGTGCTCGATAGACCTCGCCCATCCCTCCAGCTCCGATGAGCGAAGAGATTTCGTA
>DATGJK010000357.1:0-14526 GCA_035295245.1 Acidobacteriaceae bacterium | reverse complement strand
ACACCCGGATGCCCGACCTCGCCTTCGATGGTGATCGTTGCTCCGATATCCGCCCACCCGGTGATCTGATGGATGGTCAGCACGTCGCCCGCATGCAGCGCGATGTCGCTGTTGCGGTCGCCTTTGAGCACTGCATCGCCGATGCGAATGCTCGATCGCAGTCCGGCGATCTGCCTTCCGTTCTCGAGGCGATAGCTCATCAAATCGGCGTCGTCCACGTCGGCATCGCGCCTGAAGCCGCCGGCCATGCGCACCAGATCGGCCGCTGTCATGCCGGCTCCCAGCGGGTACGCGCCGGGGTGCAGCACTTCTCCGTTGACGGTCACCTGTGGAGCATCGGCTTCGTAGCGCCCGAAGATGCGAACCGTGTCGAAGGGCTGAAGGGCGGGGTTATCGTTGCCCACCAGTACTTCGGGCACCTGAAATTCGATCGCTTCCGGGTGCAGGTCAGGAGGCATCAGGCGCACGATTTCGCCGCGATCGGCGGGCTCCGGCAGAAGATCGCGATAACTGTGCAGCACATCGCTGAGGTGCATCCCGTCGTGGTACGCGGTGCGTCCGGGGCGCACAACATGTCCCTGCAGATACACCACGCGCTCGCTCCACGGCACGATGGGAGCCACTTCAATGCGATCGCCATCCTGCACGGCAAAATGGGCGAGGTCCGCGGAAGGCGGCGGCGGATCTCCAGGCGGATCGTTTGCCGGGTTGAGCGCCGGAGTGAGGTTCAGCGTCGTCGTTTCGCGATGCTGATGCGCGTCGATGCGCTCCACCGTGATGTGTCCCAGAGCCGCAGCGACCGTTGTGCCGCCTGCGTCCTCCAGCGCCTCGCTGAGATTCTTCTCGTCCTTTAGTTCATAAATGGCCGGACGCCGCACTGCTCCGGCAATCGCAACCTGCGGCCCGGCTGGAGGAACAAGCAGCGTGTCTCCTCCCTCGAGGCGGTCGTCGCCATCGCGAATGCCATGCAGCAGAAAGTCGTACAGGTCGATCTGGCTGACAAGCCGGCGGCCGCGATAATGCCGCAGAACGCGCAGCGAACCCGTCGCGGTGGGACCTCCCGCGGCATACAGAGCGCTCAGCGGAGAGGATAGCGAGCTGATGTCATAGGCTCCGGGCCGCTGCACGTCGCCGACGACGTACACACGAATCGCGCGCAGCCGTGCAAGGCTCACCGACACTTGTGCGTTACGAAACTGCTGTTGCAGGGCGTGCGTGATGGCGGCCTGCGCCTCTTCCAGCGGCATGCCGGCCACCTGCACGTCACCCGCTTCCGGGAGCATCACCTTGCCGTCGCGATCGATGACTCGCGTGAGGCTCTGCGAAACGCCGCCCCACATGTTGACGATCAGCGCGTCGCCTGGGCCGACAACGTATTCCGGCCCAACCGGCACATCGAGCGCCGCTGCCGCAGCGCTGCCTCCCAGGCGGCTCGAAGCGCCAAACGTGCGGTCGAGAAATACATCAGAGCCGAAGCGCTTCAGGTGCTCCGTCGAGACGGGCACTTGAGTATAAAGGTCGCGCAGCGAAAGCAGGTTGTAGGGGGTGGGGACGCGCAACACGGCAGGCGGATCCGTTATGCCGGCCTGCCGTGCTGCCGCCCCGGGGGAGGGCATCGCATTCGGGGAGTTCATGGAACGCGAGGAGCCCGGCCCTCCCGGAACCACTCCTGCACCCATGACAAAGGGCGATGGGAATCTACTGTCGTCCATCGAGGAGAACGGCGATAACTGGGTCATCGGAGTCGTCGCATCGATCGCCGTGGCTGCGGACGGGATGGCCGGCTGCAGTGCGTCCGCCGTCAGATATCCGCGCGCGCGCAGAAACAGAGTGATTGATGTGCGCACGTCCCGACTCTGGATAATTTGCGACTCGAGCACTTCATCGCTGATCGCATCGGGAGCCAGGGAAATCCCCTGCTGCCCTAGTTTGTCCGCCAGCAGCGACTTCACTTCGATTACCGCCTCAGGATTCTGCTCGAGAATCGCCAGGATCTGTGCTGCCGACAAGGATTGCGCTGCGCTGCTGCCGGCGGCCGACAGCGATTCGTCTGGGGCCAGCCCGTTCTCCTGCCGCTGGGATTGCGCCGCGCTGGAATCGAGCAGACCAGGGGTTCCGGGCAGCGTATTGGCCAGCGGATCGCGGCTCATATCCGTGCTTACCGGCTGGCCGGACGCCGGCGACACCGTGTTTTGCTGTGCACCCAGCCGATACGGCGCCGCCGATGCCAGCAAAGCGAGGGTCAGAATGCCGGTGTGCATCCACTTCCTCCGGGCCTGTTCGCGCGGCTCCGAATTTTGATCCCGTCCCTTCATGAGCCCTCTCACTGGCTGTACATCGGCGGCTCTCCCAGGCTTCCCGCCGGCGGCAAATGGCGAATGAACACTACGATCGACCAGATCTCTTCATCGCTCAGCGTGCCTTTTGATCCGGGCATTCCCGAAGGCCAGATGCCGTAGTCGATCACCCACTTCAACTGGCCATCGGTGTAACTCTGCACATCGCGCGAAGCCAGCGACGGAACCGGCGGCGACATGCGCTCCAGAAAGGGCACGCCCGTGTTCTGCCCGTCCATGCCGTGGCAGGCGACACAGTAATGCGAAAATGCTTCCTTTCCTTCGGCGATCACTTCAGGTGTTGCGGGCTGGGGGTTTTTATCCTTCTTGCCGCCAACAAGAAAACCATGTTTTGCTGTGGTGACGATCCGCGATTCGAGCCTGCCCGGCGGCGTCGCCTTGCAGCCGCCTGCTGCCGCCAGCATCGCAGCCATTGCCGTCAGTCGCAGCACGCGCATCCTCCGCATCGCTACTGCACCACGTGCAGGGTTAACTTCATCGATCCATGACCGGAGCCGCAGAAGACATCGCAGCGCCCTACAAAGGTCCCAGTCTGCTCGGGTGTGAATTCCACCTGGCTCGTCTGCCCCTTCCGCGCCTTCACGTCGAGGCCCAGCTCGCGGATGCGGACCCCATGCGACACGTCGAGGCTTGTGAATTCCAGTTGCACGGGCTCGCCCTTCTTCAGCGTGATCTCGGCGGGTTCGAAGCCAAATCGCTTCGCCGTGATTGCAACGGTTCGCCGCTGCACCTCGGCAGGCGATGGGCGGCACAGGACTGGAACGCAGGCGATCAGGAACATGCATCCGGCAGAAAGTGTGCTTTTCAACTTCATGGTTCTCCGCAGTCATCAGGACTGATCGCAGACTAGCGTCGACCCAGCAGCCTGGTGTCATGGGTGCGTCAGGTGATTGTCAGGATTCTGTTGCCGCGGTACGCGGCCGAAAGAAGACCGGATGCCCTCGTTGGTACGCTTACACGCGAGCATCCGGCAGACCAAGCCAGGGATGGTCTGAAAAACCACGCCTCAAAATCCCCACAATGCGCCGATGACGATAGCGTGCTTCGATGCGCATCCAGCGCGCCTGCCAAGGCGGAGAATTGGGTCATGCATGGACGTCCTCCGACGACCGGATACGCCGCGTCAGTGTCAGCGACCATAGCGAAGGGCACGTCAGCCGGTTGTCAGAGCGATGTCATCACTTTGTCAGGGTGGTCGTAGCGAAACATCGCGGCGCAACAATCCCTACAATCAGGTGACAAACGGCTAACAATCTCCCTGGTCGATCTGCGCATACTCAGGCTCATCCTGCTTCAGGGAGAGTCCCATCGTGCGCAACAACGACCCACGACATCTGGTTGAGAGGTTCTTCGCGGCGGCGATTGCCCTGCTGCTGCTGGCATGCTTTGCTCGTGGACAGTCGCCCGGAACCGGTGCGATCGCCGGCACAATCTACGACCCGGCCCATCACGCCGTTGCCGGGGCCGCAGTGCAGGCCGAAAGCGAGGCGACGCACGTCACCCGCTCGGTCAGCACCGACAGCAACGGTGAATTTCGAATTCCTCTTCTGGAGCCCGGCACGTACACGGTTGGCGTGACGGCGAAGGGCTTTGCCGCCGCAAAGGCGGAGGCCGTGCAAGTCACCGTCAGCGAAACGCGCTCCCTGGATGTTGCGCTGACCATCGCAGCTGCAAAGACCACGGTGCAAGTGAATACGGCCGCGGAGTCTGTGGATCTGCTGAGTTCCACGCGCGGCGGTGTCGTCGATCAGCAGGCGATGCAGTCCCTGCCGCTTTCGAATCGAAACTACACGCAGATTCTCTCGCTCTCTCCCGGCGTCGTCGTCGATCTGCCCAACGCGGCGCAACTCGGATCGGGCACGCAGAACGTGGCCTCCGACGGGGCCACGCCGACGGCCAACAACATTCAGTTCAATGGCGTCGATGCCAATAACCTCGCCGAGAATTCAGCGGAGACGGCAACCGGGTTCGAGGTGGGCACGGCCATTCCGTCACCCGACACCATCGAAGAATTTCGCGTGCAGACCGCTAATTTCGACGCGGCGTACGGTCGGGGATCGGGCGCCAACGTTGACCTGGTGAGCCGCACCGGAACTAACCTCTTCCACGGCAGCGCCTGGGAGTTTGTCCGCAATAATGTCTTCAACGCGAATGACTTCTTTTCTAAACTCGACGGGCAGCCCCGTCCCGACCTGAAGCAAAACCAGTTCGGCGCGGCGGCCGGCGGTCCCATTCGCCATGACCGCACGTTCTTCTTCGGCGCGTATGAGGGATTGCGAGAAGTCAACGGGCTCGGTGACGAGCAGAATCCCATACTGCCGCTGCTCCCGCAGAATCGCACTGCGGCTGCCCTCGGCGCGCAGTTTTGCCCGGCCGGTCATGTGAACGCCTCGGGCCAGCCGGCGAGCGGTTACCTGACCATTGCGGGTGGCACACAGGTTGCCTGTGATGGATCCAACATCAACCCCGTTGCGCTCGCGATTCTCAATGCGAAGCTGCCCAACGGACAATATGCAGTTCCCACTCCCCAGGTAGCCCTCCCCACCTCCGGCCCCGATCCTTCGGATCAAATGCCGGTTGGGCAATCCACGTTCGCAGTCCCGGCGCACTACCGCGCCGACCAGTTCAGCATCAACCTCGATCACGCTCTTCGCCCGAGCAACACGCTCGCAGGCCGTTTCTTCTATTCGCGCGGAACCACGATCGAGCCGTTCTCGCCCAACAGCGCCAATGTTCCGGGCTGGGGCACCAACGCGCTCAATCGCAATACGATGTTCGTCCTATCCGATACGCATGTGTTCAGCCCTGACCTCGTCAATATCGCGCGCGTTGGCTATATGCGCTTCGATGGCCTGGCGAGAGTCGAAAACCCGCTGCTGGCGCAGGCGATCGGAGAGGGCATTCCCACCGGCGCGCCAGGGAGCGGCTCTCATGCTCCCGGCCTGTCGGTGGGCGGATTCACCATCGGCGACGCCGGCACTCCCTCGCAATGGCAGGTCACCAACACCTTCACAGGGCAGGACACGGTTGCGCTCACGCGCGGACGCCACAACATCCGCGCCGGAGCCGAGGTGAAGCGCCACCAGGTCGATATCGATCCCCCCGAGGAAGTTGATGGCCTCCTCATCATCGGCTCCTTCGACGATTTCCTGCTCGGCGAGAGCGCTGCCCAGAACGGCAGCCCGTTCGGACTCAGCAATGTCCTGCTCAGCATTTCCGGGGGCGGCATTTTTCGCCGTAATGAGCGCTACACCGACTTCGCCGGCTTCCTGCAGGACGATTTCCGCCTGACGCCTCGCCTGACCCTGAACGAGGGCGTGCGTTACGAAATCTTCGGCGCGCCGACGGAAACCACCGGCAGGCTGGCCAATTTCAATCCACTTATTGCTGCTCAGGGACCTGTGGCCGCAAGCGGAACCTTCAGTGGCTTCACCATGCCTTCTAACTTCAAAGGGACGCTGCCCGACGGAGTGGTGCGGACGCCCTTCGCGAGCCTCTACAAAACCCCATTCGGGGACATCTCGCCTCGCCTTGGCTTCGCCTGGCAGATGATGCAACATCCGCTGGTAGTCGTGCGCGGCGGTTATGGTATCTATTTCGACCGCCACTCCGCCACGCTCGCCGGCCAAACGGTGAATCAGCCGCCGTTCGCGACGCTGCAGTTCATCAGCGGCGCCCCGAATGGGCCCGCCACACTCCAGAGCCCGTTCGTTCCGCTCATTCCGCCGCAGTCCAGCTATCCAGTGTTCACGCCCCGCACCCCGGACTCAACGCCGTTTATCGAGGGCACGAACCCAAACATGCTCGATGGCCGCACTCAGGAATACAACCTCACGGTGGAGTACGGCCTCGGCCGCGGCTACGTGCTCAGCGCCGCTTACGTTGGCACGCATTCCGATCATCGCTCGGGTCAGGTGGAGTTCGACCAGGCGCCGCTGGCCAGCCCCTCGAACCCGGTCAATGGTGAGACGACCAACTCCGTGCTGAACGTCAACGCGCGCATGCCGATTCAGGGCGTCAGCCAGGGATCGCTCTTTACCGACTCGATCTTCATCGGCAATTACAACTCACTGCAAACCAGCCTGCGCCGGCAGATGCAGTACGGATTCGAAGTCGAAGCCAGCTACACCTGGTCGAAGAATCTCGACGAAGTGAACGGCGAAGGCGGAACCGACGTCTTCGAACTGCAGCTTCCTACCAACGATCAGCATCACCTGCGCCAGTCTTCCTACGGTCCGGCGGGCGATGACCGCGCGCAGCGATTCGTCGCCAATTTCCACTGGGCGGCGCCCTCGCCGCATGTCAGCTCGGCGCTGGTTCGCCACATTCTGAGCAACTGGCAGTTTTCCGGCATCGGCGTCATCCAGTCCGGCAATGCGCTCAGCGTCTCGGACAACAACGCAGGCTCGGTCTACGGATTGATTCCCGGCGAAGTGCGCGCGCAGCGGGCGCCCGGCAATCCCAGCCCCATGATGCGCGGATCCATGTACTCACGGGTCATCCAGGGCTATCTCAATCCTGCTGCTTTCACCCGCGCCCCGGAGGCTCCGAACGGCACCAGCCTGGCCGATCAGGACTTTGGCAACAGCGGCGTGGGGATCATCCGCGGACCCGGACAACACAGCGCAGATGCGGCGGTCGAGCGCAGCTTCTCGATTGCCGAAGTCAGCAATATTCGATTCCGCGCCGAGTTCTTCAACGCCACCAACACGCCGCAATTCGGCGATCCGAATACGAGCCTTGGATACAGCGATCCAACCCTGTCAAATCCTTCGCCCAGCCCGACTTTCGGCAAAATCACGTCGACCAGCACCAACCCGCGCATTGTCCAGTTCGCGATGCGATACCAGTTCTGAAGCCGCACACGGGAGGACGAGCTTGCTGAAAGTGGAAGACATTGAATCGATCTGCGCTGCAGCGGCAGAACCGGAGCCCAGCCCCCACCCGGCTCTGCCGCCGCCGCTCACGCTGCAGCGCAGATTTTACCCATTGGGATTTCCGCTCGACGTCCGCACCAACTCTATGGAGGTCCTCGGGCAATGTGAAACGCAGTGGGGGCACTTCGAACAGCGCTTCGACACCGATCCTATGCTGGCGGAAATCCATGTGGTTGAAAGCGATCAGGCGGACTGCCCACCTCCGCCTCAGTACCGCTTTCTCGAGCCCATGCTCATCGCTGTCGCGGACACGAATCATTACTTCGTCGCGGATATCAGCTGCACCCGCACGAAGGTTGTTGTCTCGTCGGCTGCGCTGCAGCATCCGCTGTATTTTCGATATTTCTTTCTCGAAGGCGCCGCCGGCGTTCACATCGCCACCCGGCACTCGACCCCGATTCACGCAGGCTGTGTCACGCTGAACGGCCGCGGCGTTCTCCTCTGCGGCGATTCCGGAGCGGGTAAATCCTCTCTCTCTTTTGCATGCGCGCGAGCCGGCTGGGGATATGTCTCCGATGATGCCTCGTTCCTGCTGCATGGGCGCAGCATCGTTGGGAACTGCCACCAGGTTCGCCTGCGCCCCACGGCCGGCGATCTCTTTCCGGAGATCGACGGGCTTCCGCTCACGCCGCGTGCGGAAGGCAAGCCGTCCATTGAGGTTTCGACGATCCCCTTGCAGCACATCCGCCGGCAGCCATGCGCGCAGGTGAACTTCATCGTGTTCCTCAACCGGCGCACCGGCGGTGCATCCGGCCTGTTCCCGTATTCACGCGAAGTCGCCCGGCGCTACCTGCGCCAGGTGCTGTACGGCACGCCCGAGACGCTGGGCCGCCAGTACGCCTGCATCGAACGCCTCCTCGAAGTGGATGTGCTGGAACTCCGTTACCAGAAGCTCGGCGAAGCCGTAGAGCGGCTGCGCGCGCTGGTCACTGAGGCCCGCTGATGCAGGCCCTGAATGCTAGACCTGCCGCTCGTCTACCGCGGTTCTGGAGATCGCCCCGTGCCTGGCTCCGGGAACATCAGCTGAGTCGCGGCTACTGGACCTTCTTCATCGCAGCCTTCTTTTTTGACGCTGGTTTCTCTGTCTACTTCTTTCTGTTCAACCTTTATCTGCTTGACTTCCGCTTCGACGAAAGGGCGATTGGGTTCGTGAATGGCGCGTTGACGCTTGGCGCCATGGCAGGAACGGTTCCGGTCGGCATTCTCGGACGACGCCTCGGCATGCGACCGCTCCTGCTGGTCTGCTTCGTCGCCGCGCCGCTGGTGGGATTGCTGCGGGCCATCTGGATGTGGGAGGCCGCGCAGATCGGGCTCGCGTTTATCGCCGGCATCGCGATGTGTCTCTGGACCGTATCGTTCCTGCCGGTTGTCGCCGCGCTCACCACCGAAAAGAACCGCACCGCCGGCATGAGCATGATCTTCTCGGTCGGCATCGGCACCAGCGCGCTGGGCGGGATCGTTTGCGGGTATCTGCCGGACTGGCTCCGGCACGCAGGCTTCACGTTGACGCCAGCCGCCGTGAAACGCAGCATTCTGGTCGCTTCCTGCATGCTGGCTGCGGCCGGAATCACTGCGATCCTGCGGCTGCGCATCGTCACCGCAGAGGAAAAGACCGCCGCAGCTGATCCGCCCTCCGGCCAGGAGCGCTGGTTCGCACTCTTCCGTCTGCGTCCGTTCCTCCGCCGATTCCTGTTCTGCATGGCTTTGTGGTCAGCGCTGATTGCGGCGTTTGCGCCCTTTGCCAATGTCTATTTGTCCCGCGATCTGCATGTTTCCCTCGCCCGCATCGGGCTCATCTTCTCAATCGCGCAGGGGCTGCAGGTCCTGGCGGGCATTCTGCTGCCCATCCTGATCCGTTACACCGGCATGCTGAACGGAATTCTCGCCACACAGCTCGGCAGCGCATCGCTGCTTCTGCTGATGGCCGGTATTCGGCAGCGCCAGCTGGCGATTGCGCTGTATCTCGCCTTTGCCGCCGCCCAATGGATGAGTTCACCCGCGCTTTACAACCTGCTCATGAATGAAACGCCGGAACAGGAGCGCAGTACGGCAGCTGGATTCACGATGTTCATCAATGCGCTCGCCGCATCCGTGGCTACGACGCTGGCGGGCATGCTCTATGTGCGCTTCGGATACGCAGCCGTTCTTGCCGGCGTTTCCGTGTTTGCCGCGGCTGCAGCTGTCGCGACGCGTATTCTGCTTTCCCGGCGGGCGACTCTCCATTTGGAGAATTCCCACCTCTCTCCGGATCCCGCTACGGATTGAGAAAATCCAGCAAGACCTTCTCATCGTGCCGGCTCAGATTGGCGCGCACACGCATGTGCCGCACGATGGTACCGGTAATGCTGGGGGGAAAAGACTCGGGAGCATTGTGGCACCGTGAACAGTTTTGCTGAAACACGCGCTGGCCTTCGTCGGCCTGCGGGCCCTGCCCCTGCAAAGGATGCTGTGGTTCGTTTTGCGCGGCCGGCGCTTGATGCGCCGCAGATCCTGAAAGCGCGGCACAGGCGAGCGCGCTCACTACAAATAAAGCAGGTATAAAACCAGATAAACGCATGACTATTTGCCTTTCCATGCGGGCAGCAGGAATCGATACACAATTCCCGTTTCCCAGATGTTTTCATCCCTGGTTGAGGAGAACTGACGCGAGTAGCTGGTCAGGATTCTGATGCTGTGCGGCAAGTTGTAGTCGAGGCCGAAATCCGCGCGCTGCGTGTTCACCGGCGGCAGACCATCACTGGCGACGCTGTTGCGCCGAAACGTCTGCTGCATGCGAAACAGGGGCTCGAAGCCGCCCACAAAGCTGTTACCGAATCTTTGCAGCCGGTAATCCGCCTCTGCCCAGTAGCCCTGCCCGTGCGCGCCGCGCGCGAACTCCGAGCGAAACCGGAACGCAGTGTCCGTGGGTTCCCACCACAAATGCGTGCCGTAGAAATTCTCCCGTGTTCCCTCCAGCAGCCGATCCCACGACACTCCGATCTCGAGCCGCTGCTCCGGCAGCACAAGATTCGTGCGTTCGCCCGTGGAACGTTTCGCGGCGAACTGGCTGTTGCCGCTGTGCGCCGAATACCAGGCGGCATAGTCAATGGAAAACTTCGCTGTGCTCACCGCTGACCCCCGAAGCTGGCCGCCGACGCCCGTCCCGCTGGACATGAGGCCCAGATTCGCGATCAGCGGTCCATCCTGCAGGTTGCTGATCCACACCGGTGACAGCCGCTCGTTATAAGTGGCGAAGGGCAGCAGATAACTGCCCGCGACCACCGTCAGGTGAGGGCCGGCCAGAAAGTCTCCTTCGAGGTAGGTGAGGCCGACAAAGTGCGAGTGCTTGTACCCGTTTCCGCCCGGCGAAAACGTCTCCAGCAGCGCCGCGCGCGATTCCACCAGCACATGCGGGCCGACCGGAGCGGCCAGCAACGGCTCAATGATGGGCAGATAGGTGGTATTCCCGGCGGGCGTGCTGGTCAGGAATCCGATGCCCCCGGAGAGGAGCGGCGTATCCTGCGCATCAGCTCGGGAAAGGGCGAGCAGCAAAACCGTGCAGCATGCCAGAAGTCGTGCCGTTTGGCGCTGGTTCCGCGTGAAAAAAGACCGTGCAGTCGCTGACATAGCCGCAAGTTAGCGGCTTTCTTCGTCAGGCGTGTTGCCACCCGGTCTGATCTTTGTCAAACGTTTGTCACCTGCAGGAGCGCCTTATCCGGCCGTTACCTCTGCGGCCGTACTCGTGCTGCAGCCTGTCAATAATGCGCTGACAATCTCCTTGCATGCGGCTGACATGCCCTGTCGGCCGCAGGGGTACGCTCCTTCTATGCAAGCCGGGCTGCAGACCGGCCGCATCCACGACATGGCGCACCTGGAGACGCTTTTTCGGATGAACGCCACATGCGCCTGCCGCCCGAACGAACCGCAGTCGGCAGCGGATTTTGCTTTTCCGTTTGCGTGTTTCGCCTCCAGTTGCGCGGATGAGGACCGGCTCCAAAGCTCGCTCAGAATCCGGCGAGCGATGTTGCTTCTCTTCTCCAACCCTGTTCCCCGAGAATGCCTTCGGCTGTGGTTGCTCTGCTCGCGCGAGTGGACCGATGCCCTGCGCTGGCTCGATATCAGCGGCCTTGCCCTTTACTTCCTCGCGCGTGTTCAGGAAAAGAACCTCGACGCGATGCTTCCGCCGCCTGTGCGGCGGCGCCTGTGCCAGAACCTCGCCGATAATACCCGCCGCACCGCATCGATGCTGGCAGAGTCCATCGACATCCAGCGGGATTTCCAGCGTTCCGGACTGCACTATGCCGTGCTCAAGGGTTTCTCCCTCTGGCCGCATTCCGTGCCCCGCCCAGAACTGCGCTCGCAGCTCGATCTAGACTTCCTGATCGCCGAACGCGACGCGCCTGAGGCGCGGCAAATGCTTGAAGGGCGCGGCTACCGTTTGCACGCCGTCAGCGGCCGCAGCTGGGAATTCAAGACCGAGGCGCATCCCTCGTCGCTCGCGCAACTCTACTGTCCCTCACCCAATCGCGCGCTCGAGTTGCATCTCGAGTCGCCCAACTCGCCCTCGGCCGTGCTGGGGCGCGTTGAGCATCTTCGGCTGCACGGTCTCTCCGTGCCCGTACTCCCCGCAGTGGATCTGTTCCTCGGTCAGGGCCTGCACCTCTACAAGCACGTCTGCAGCGAGTTCTACCGCCCCGCGCACATGCTGGAGTTCCGCCGGCACGTGCTGGCGCGCCGCGACGACGATGTTTTCTGGGATCAGGTGCGGGAGCGCGGAGAACGCAACCTGCGCACCTCTCTTGCGCTGGGGGTCGTGACGCTGCTCATTGAGAGGACGATGGGTTCCTTCGCTCCCGATGCATTCTGCTGCTGGACCGTCGATCGCCTCCCCAGAAACCTGCGCGCCTGGGTCGAACGCTACGGGATGCGCTCCGCGGTGATGAATTTCCCCGGCAATAAGCTATACCTCCTGCTGCAACGGGAAATGGAGTCGCTGGGGATCGGCTCCCGGCGTTCCATCGGGCAAGCTCTTGTGCCCCGATCTTTGCCGCCGGCCATCACACAGGCCGCCGCCCATGAGACGCTCGGCGCTCGGGTGCGCCGCCATCTCTTCCAGATCAGCTTCGTTTTGCGGCGGCTGCGCTTTCACGTTACCGCCGGAGTTGGCTACCTCCTCGAAGCGCGCGCGTGGAAACAATTCGTCGCCGCCGAAGCGAATTCCCCACGTATGACAAAGCAATAACAATTAGTTGACAGGCTGGACGCTGCATCTCGCTACCTTCACAGGCAATGCGGCGCGCGCCCCAACAGAACCTGTCGAACGCAGTGTGCGGTGTGCTGGACTACGCCGCCTGGCCCATCGGCATGCTGGCAGTAGCTCCCGTCCTGCTTCATCACCTCGGCATCGCCCGCTTTGGCATCTGGGCCGTGGCCATAGCCGCCATCAACGCCGGCGCGATCCTCGCCTCCGGATTCGGCGATGCCAACATTCAGCAGGTCGCAACCCATCGTGGACAGGGCAATCTCACGGCGCTCATCCTAACCGTGCGCACCGCGACGGGCATTCACCTTGTCCTGGGCGTTGCGCTCGGCGTCCTCGCGTGGATCGTTGCGCCGGCTCTTGCCGCTCGCGTCATCCCCTCCGACGCTGCCTTGCGCGCGGACTGCCTCGGCGCGCTGCGTGTCGCCGCCTTCATCATCCCGGCCCGGGCCGTGGAAACCGTCTGCATCAGCACACAGCGTGCCTTCGAGCGCTACGGTCCCGCCGTGTACGTCAGCATCGCCGGGCGGATTGCCGCCATCCTGCTCGCCGCCGGGCTCGCCTTCTGCAACAGCAGCATTACCGGCATTCTTTCAGCCAACGCAGTGGTGATGACACTCTGTCTGGCTCTGCAGATTCGCCAACTCCGCAGGCTGATTCAGGCGGAATCGCTGCGCCCTGCAGTGAATCGCGAGTGCCTTCGCGCCCTCCTCGCTTTCGGGATGTTTAGCTGGATCCAGGCAGCGTCGAGTGTGGTCGTCGGGCAGGCGGACCGCCTCTTCACCGGCGCCGCTATGGGCGCAGCGACTGTGGCCGCCTACGCCCTGTGCGTGCAGATCACACAGCCGCTCTATGGCATCGCGTCGTCTGGACTGCATTTTCTTTTTCCGCATCTTGCCGCGCGGATGGCCGCCCCGGCGTCGCACACGCTGCGCCGCACCATCTCCCGCGCGCTGCTGGCGAACATCGTGCTGGTCGCCGCCGGAACGCTCTTGCTGGCCTTCGGTGGGCGCTCGCTTCTCGCCCTGCTCGGCGGCCCGCAGATCGCCCGTTTTGCGGCACCCCTCCTCCCCCTCACCCTCTGTGGAACCGCCCTGCTGGCGCTGAGCGTGACTCCGTACTATGTGCTGCTGGCGATGGGACGAATCAGGCTCGTGGCCGCGGTCAGTCTCCTGGCCAGCGCCATAATGCTCGGCTGCATGGCTTGGCTGGCCGCTGCCCGAGGCATCGAGGGCGTTGTCGTAGCTCGGCTTCTCTACGGCCTGACAACGCTGCTTATGTGCTTTCCGTTGTTACGTCATGTGTTCCCCGGCTCGATCCGCCTCCCCGGCTTCTTCCGCCGAACTGAATATGCCGTTGCAGCGACCCAGATCAGCCGGCCCGACGGGCAGAACAGGACCCTGAAACATGGCCGCCTCTGATTCGTATGTTTCCAATCTCTATGCCGACGCGCTGGCTGCATCGGTTGGCGGCCGGGCCCCCGCGCCCCGCGAATTTTTCTGGAGTGTGGTCGTTCTGCTCGAGACCTGTCTCGAATTGTTCATCGCTTCGGGTAGCGCTTTCGTTGCTCTTCGATTGCTGGTCCACTCAGTTGCGGGCGCAGGTTCAACTCAAAGGCTGGTGTTCGTCAGCATGGCCGGCGGACTGGCAACGGCATGGTCTCTGCGCAGCGTTCCCACTCGTCGCTGGGCCGGCACACTGTTGCAAATCTGTGAAACGGAGCGCATTCTGCGGGCGAGCATTCAAGGCTCATGCTTTCTTTTTCTGGCGGCCCTTCTCGCCGGAATTCGTGTTTCAGGAACAGCTCTGGTTGTGCCCCTGATGCTCCTCCTGATCACTCTCATCGCTCTTCGGCGCGGATTCTCGGCGATCATTTGTGCGCTCTCCGCCCGCGGCCATGGAGCCGACCGCGTCGTGATCTATGGGGCAGCTGAAACCGCCCGCCAGATGGCGTCCACATTGATGCGCACCCCGCATCATCGCCTCTGTCCCG
>DATGJK010000356.1:0-2892 GCA_035295245.1 Acidobacteriaceae bacterium | reverse complement strand
AGTGCAGCTGGCCTATCGGCGTGCGGAGCTCGAAAAGATGATTGCGTTTGCCGAGACGGCTCAGTGCCGCATGGCGGCTCTGGTGCGGCATTTCGGCGATCATGCCGGGGCCAGCCGATTGTGCGGGCGCTGCGACTTTTGCGCTCCGGAGAAGGCCCAGGCGCAGCGGTTCGTTGCGCCCACTCCCGATCAGGAGCGCGACCTGCTCGCGCTGCTGCGCACGCTCGACGAGGGTGGTCCTAAAAGCGTGGGGCGGCTGCTGACCGACTCGAGAATCGTCGCGGCGCGGGAGCATTTCGATTTGCTGCTGGATGGATTGGCGCGCGCGGGGCTGGTGACGCTGTCGTCGGAGACGTTCACGAATGACGAGGGCCGCGCGATCGGCTGGCGCAGGGTGACGATCACGCCGGACGGCCGCGGTGCGGCGTACTCAGGTTCGCTCGGCGTGCTGCTCGCGGCAGCAGCCGACTGCCCGACCGCACCAGCCAAATCGAAGAAGAAGTCTGTCGCCCGTGGCGATAGGGGCGTTGCAGAATCGACTCCAGCGCAGGCGGAGCTGGAGACTCGTTTGCGCGCCTGGCGCAAGCAAGAAGCAGCGCGCGCAGGCAAGCCGGCGTTCTTCGTGCTCTCTGAAGCGGTTCTGAAGAACGTGGCGGCGGCGGGACCACGGACCATTCCGGAACTGCTGGGCGTCTCGGGGATCGGGCCGCACAAAGCAGATACCTACGGCGCCTCCATTTGCGCGCTCTGCCGCGGCGAGCAGGCGCCCTCCGCTTAGGGCTGGGCGTACACCGACAGCTGGACTCCGTTGACCACGACGAGCGATAGCGGCTTGCCATCCACGGTCGCAGACGCGGCGTGCCAGCGATCCTTCGGGGGAAGGGATACTCCGTCCGGAAGCGGCGGAGCCGACGGGGGCGGCACGGGCCAGAGGGCAGCCATCAGTTCGGCAGCCGACGCGTAGCCCTCCTTCTTTGCGAAGTCGCCGCAGGAGCTTTCCATGCCCGACGCGTCGCCGGACTCGTAGCTGCACACGAGCTGCGCCTTCATCTCCGGCACTCCGACGGCGAACCAGGTGACGAACGGGGCACCGTTATCGCCCCCCTGAGGCGCAATCTCCGAGCGGACCAGCAGGTGGCCGGCACGATCGAGGCCGCCGTGCAGGCGTCCGCGCATGCCCAGGCCGCGCATGTGCTCGGTGTCCTCGACGGTGAAGTCGGCGAGGTGGACGAACTCGACGATCAGGTCCGTTGGATAGGGATCGTCGGCCGCAACGCGCAGGTCCGCCGAGATCATGGTGACGAGGTACTGTCCGTCGGGCGTGATCGCCAGATCCATCTGCCCGAGGCTGGCGACCGGTTCCCGGGTGGAGAAGCCTTCAACCGGGATGCCCTGCTCCGTGGGCTTGTCCTGCCACCAGTTCTTCACTTCCGAGAGGATCCAGTTGCCGTCGCGGCGAGGGATGAGCGTATAGAGGGTGTGGTCGGGGCCCAGGGTCATGCCGAATGGCGCGCCCCGCTCCTCCTGCTCATGCAGGCGGTATTCGTGGACCTTGCGGGTCTGCGCTCCGGCTGCGGCCGTTACAGCCACGGCCACGGCCAGCGCGAGTGCCGCGCGAACCCCCAGTTTGGCAGGATGCCTGCCGCAACAGGATACGCCTGCGGGTCGCCCGTCACCGGATGCCCGGGTGGTGGGGCGGCACACTCCCGTAACGCCGGCCTCGGGCGAAGCCCGCGGCCCACACGCCGAATCAGTCGTTTGGCGCACACCCGCTCACATTTCGCCCTGTGCTGCGTCTATCGAATGCATTGGTCGCTATCCCCACGCAACAGGAGCCGTGATGCCTGCTGATGCGCTTCGCTTCTTTCCCGCAGCCCGACCCTCTGCCCCCAGGCCTCGACTACAATCCTCCGGTATGGCCACGCGCACGGCGGGTCCGGTGCGGGAGAACGTCTCTGAGACCGAACTGATCCGCGAAGCCCAGGCGGGTTCCAGGACTGCCTTTGACGCTCTGGTGCGTCAATATGATCAGGCGGTGCTGCGCCTGGCCATGCACCTGACCGGCTCGGAGCAGGACGCCCAGGATATCCAGCAGGAGGCGTTTCTCAAGGCTTACCGGTATCTGGGCAATTTCCGGTTCGAGTGCTCCTTCTATACCTGGATCTACCGGATTGTGACCAACTTGTGCCTGGACCACCTGCGCCGGCGGAAGGCGCGGCGCGAGGACCAGGCGGTGCTGATCGACTCCTCCGGCGAGGAGATGGATCTGCTGACGAACGTCTCCGACGACCGGGCAGGCGCGAATCCCGCCCGGGAGCTGGACAGGAAGTACCTGGGGCAGCGCATCCGGGAGGCGCTGGATGAGCTGACGCCCCGCGAACGGATGGTCTTCGAGCTGAAGCATTATCAGGGGCTGCGGCTGCGGACCATCGGAGAGATGCTGAACACGACGGAAGAGACGGCGAAGAACACCCTCTTCCGGGCAACGAAGAAGCTGCGGCTGAAGCTGGCCGAGCTGCGGTAAGCAGAGAGGTTGAAAACAGGGCCCAGGAAAGCCGGACGAAAGGCAAGATCCGGACATGCACGACGATTTCAGGAGCAAGTGAGGCAAGGAAATCCATGATGAACTGCGATCTGGCACAGGAGAGTATCGTGCTGGCGACCTATGGTGAGCTGCCCGACGACCGGGTTCACCAGCTGGAGCAACACCTGGCCCAGTGCGAGCGCTGCCGGCAGGAGATGGACGCGGTCGAGGGTCTGCAGAAGGCCATGTCGCTGCTTCCGGCGATTGAGCCGTCCCCGAGCCTGGTGGCCCGGGCGCGTCTTCGGCTGGATGAGGCGCTCGACGCGATGCCGCACGGCGGGTTCTTCCTCCGCCGCTGGCAGAGCTTC
>DATGJK010000355.1:0-2594 GCA_035295245.1 Acidobacteriaceae bacterium | reverse complement strand
AATTCTCTGCCGCGGTCGAAGATGGCTGCGCCGCGCTGGTGTCCTCCGGCGTGTCCCCGAAATCCTGCGCGCCGTAGTCGTAATCCCTGCCGCCTTGCCAGGGCTGTTTGCCTTCCGGCAGCCGCGTGCGTTCATCCTGATTCAGTCCCCAACCCTGGCGTTCTCGCTGGACGGTTTGCGCGTGTGCTCCCCAAATCCCTGCGGTTCCCGCCATCCCTGCGGTTCGCGCGGCTGCTGATCCGTTTCGCCTTTTGTCCTCTCCATAGAACTCCCTCGATCTGTGGGATGAGGCCAGCGAAAGCAGACAATGGCTCAGGGAGACAACCTCACCCCGCCGATCCCTCTCCGAATGAGAAAGGGGACTTATGCCAAAGCAGAACAAACCAGAGGACCAGCCCGCCCGGAATCCCAACGCTCAGCGGCAGGATGCCGTTCGCCACGTAGGCAAAACCCTTGAATCCGAAGGCGTCTATGTGCCGAGTGACGAACTGCCCGAGAATCGCATCGAGATGGAAGGGATGACCGAGACCGTCGACATGAATGCCGTCACCGCCGACCCGTACGACCGCGAGGCCAACGCCATGGGCGCCGAGCGCCTGCGCACCCGTCTGCCCGGCGACACGAGTTCCGATCCGCACACGGACGAAGGCGCCGACAACGCGACCACCCTCGACGACGATCGACCGCACCGGCGCAACAACGCGGCCTGACACCTAGGACCGCAGCTTGCCGCCGGCGGCTTCCAGCGCCGTAACGATCTGCTGCGACCAGCTCTGCACATCCTCGTCGCGCAGCGTGCGCTCGTGCGACTGAAACACCGTTCCCAGCAGCAGCGAGTAGTGACCCGGCGCAACCAGCTTGCCTTTGGGATCGCGCAGGACTTCTTTTGGAGCGTAGCTCTGCAACTCGGGAATCGCGAGGCTCTCGACGGCTGCCGCCAACCCCGCCCATGCCACCGATTCAGGAAAGATGAGCGAGAAATCGCGACGCACGGGCTGGTAGCGTGACATCTCACGCGCCGCGGGCTGCCGCAGATCCTGCTTATACAGGCGGTCGAGCCAGATCTCCCCGATCCAAATCGCCTGCTTGATTTTGCGGCGCTCCGCTTCTGCCGGATGCAGCTGCCCAAACCACGCGACCGTGGCGCCATCGATGACCGCGCGCGCGCTGCGCCCCGGATGGAGCCACGCCGGCATCAGGCCGGAGGCGGCAGGGAAGCGATCGAAGTAAAGCGACCGCGACGAGAACCTGGCCAGCAGCTGCTCGATCGTGCCCTTCACATCGTAGAAATCCGCTTCATGCTTGCCGAACCCGCTCCCGGTGGCGCCGATCGCCAGCGCGGGCCGCTCCTCGACACGATCCGAACCGCCGCTGAACGTGGTGCCCATCTCGAACAACGCCGCGCCTTCCACATCGCGGCTGATGTTGAGCGCCAGCATGCTCAGCATTCCCGGCAGCAGTGACGGCCGCAGCACGCCGGCCTCCTCGCTGAGCGGATTGCCGAGGGCCACCGTCGCGCGCGGCTCGCGCACGAACAGCTCGGCATCCTGCGCGGAGCAGAAAGTCGAGGAGATCGCCTCGTTCCAGCCCACAGCCAGCAGGGTGCGGCGCACCGCCGATTCCTTCTCCGCCCACGGCAGCTCGACCACAGTTCCGGCAAATGACGGCAGCGTGTTGCGGAAGCGGTTATAGCCGTAGACGCGCGCGATCTCTTCAATCAGGTCGATCTCGCGTTCGAGATCGAGCCGCCAGCTGGGCAGCGTGATCTGAAACAGCCCTTCGCCTTGGCTCGCCGAGCCGGTCGTCTCGCCCAGAACCGCCCGCGATGGATCAAGATCCTGACGAACCGGAGCGCTGGACGCCGCGCCGTGCGCCGCTCTCTCAACCCGGCAGCCCAAGCCGGTGAGCACCTTCTCCACCAAAGAGGGGTTGATTCCCCCGGGCTCTTCCGTCGGCCCGAGAATCCTCTGCGCCTCGCGCAGGCTGAAATGGATCGCCGGCCGATGCGCGGTGCGGGCTTCAGCCTCCGGTACGCGCTCGTCCACAAGATCGCCGGCGGCAATCCCGCCCGCTTCGAGGATGAGCTGCGCCACCAGCGCGCTGGCCACCGGCGGCGCATTGAAGTCGGCGCCGCGCTCAAAGCGGTGCGACGCGTCGGTGTGCAGCAGGTGCCTCTTCGACGAACGCCGCACCGTGGCGGGATCGAACCACGCCGCCTCGATCAGGATGTTCTTCGTCTCGGCGGTGATCATCGTGTCGAAGCCGCCCATCACGCCGGCCAGCCCCACAGCTTTCTTCTCGTCCGCGATCACCAGATCGTCGGCGTCCAGCGTGCGCTCCACGCCATCCAGCGTCCGCAGCTTTTCGCCCTTGTGCGCGCGACGCACAACGATGCCACCCTCGAGCTTATCCAGATCGAATACGTGCGTCGGATGACCCATGGCCAGCGTCACGTAGTTCGTCGCGTCGACCGCGTTCGAGATCAGTTTGTGTTCCAGCAGCCCGAAGCGCTCAACAACCAAGCCGCGCGAAGGCACGATCTTCACATCGCGCAGCACGCGTGCCGTGAACCGTCCGCAGAGCGCCGGCTCTTC
>DATGJK010000354.1:0-4938 GCA_035295245.1 Acidobacteriaceae bacterium | reverse complement strand
GATTGGCGGATGGCAGCCGCATGCGGCGGCGGACGTCTTCCGGTATCGGTACGGCGATTGCAAGGACAAGGCGACGCTGCTGGTGGCGATGCTGGATGCGGTGGGCATTCGAGCCACGTGGGTCAGCGTGGACACGCGGCGGGGACGGATCGATCCCGGAGCGCCGTCGATGTTCGGCAATCATATGATCGCGGCCATCGAGATTCCGAAAGGGGTCGACGATCCGCGGATGCAGGCGGTGGTGACATCCAGGACGGGCAAGCGGTACCTGATCTTCGATCCGACCAATGAGTATGTGTCGGTGGGGCAGCTGCCGGTGTATTTGCAGGGTGGCTATGGCGTGCTGGTGGCGGGTGAAGACAGCCAGGTGATTCAGCTGCCGGTGCTGACTCCCGAGGCCGACCGGACGGAGCGGGTGGCGAAGTTCGAGCTGGGGCCGGACGGCACGCTGAAAGGCGACGTGACGGTGCTGCGGTCCGGCGCGTCGGCGTGGCGCATGCGGGGCGAGCTGGCGGCGGATACAGATAAGGACCAGCGGCAAATGCTGGAGCGGCAGCTGCAGACGGACTTTTCGGAGTTCACGCTGGGAACGGAAAAGGCAGAGAACGTGCGCACACTGAACAAGCCTCTGGAACTGGACTACGAGGTGACGGCGCCACTGTATGCCAAGGTCGCGGGGAATCTGCTGTTAGTGCGGCCGCGGGTGCTGGGCAGCGATGCACGGGGTCTGGACGATAAGCCGCGTAAAGTGCCGATCAGCTTTGGCGGGCTGGGTACGTGGCAGGATGACTTTGCCGTGAAGATTCCAGCCGGATATACCGTGGACGACGTGCCCGATCCGGTAACCGTAGACATGGGCTTTGCGACGTATCACAGCGAGGTGAAAGCCGAGTCCGGGACGCTGCACTATGCGCGTACCTATGTGCTGAAGAAGCTGGAGCTTGATCCGGAAGACTATGCAAAACTGCGCAAGCTGGAAGCTGTGATCGCGACCGATGAGAACAGCGACGCGGTCCTGAAGAAGCAGTAGGACTGGACCGGAGTGATCCGGATGACCTGTTACCAAAGTTGAGTCCGGGACTACCGCGCCGGATATTCCGTGTTGCTATCGCAACTTTCCTTTTCAGTAAACCGTCTAGTCGCATACCGGAGAACAGGCCGTGAACAAGACGAGACGGTTGATACTCGCCATCGGCGGGATAGGGCAGATTTGTCTTTTGTTGATAGCGTTCGCGAGGCCGGCATACGCGTATGCCGACCCGGGTACCGGTCTGCTGATGGTGCAGATTGGCGGCTCGATGCTGGCAGGCGCGTGCCTGTTCATTCGCCATAAGCTGCGGCGCATTTTCGGAATTGGCGCAAAGAGTGGCGATGCGGTCCAGGAGCAGGGAACTGCGCCTGAGCCTGAACGCTGAAGTTTTCCTGCAGTAACGGACCCCGTTGCTCAACCCGGAGCGCTCACGCGGTACCGGGTGATGCATTTTGATTTGATTCGAGGCCGCTGAGATGAGCAGCGTGGCGTCCGAAGGGGCGGCGACTTCGCCGAGACACATTTCCGCTTCCATTTGGGTGGCGTTCGAGGGAGCAGGCCTGGCCATCGTTGTCATGCTGCGGCTGCTCTGGGTGCATATCTCGCCTCTGCACGAGGACCTTTTCCATCGCAATCTGCCGATGACCGCGGTCTATCGCGGGATCCTGATTGATTTTGTCGTGGTGTGCGCGGCGGCGATTGCGCTGCTGCTGTGGATGGATCGCAGAGATCCGGAAAAGCATTCGTTTGGGTGGATCTTCGTAGCGGCCATTGCGGCGTCGCGCGCGGCCGGCTGGGCCCAGGAGAACTGGGTCGATGCATCCTTCATAACCCCGTGTGCTGTGTTCTTGAGCTTTGCAGCAGCCGGCGTGCTGCTGTGGGTTTTGCGCAGGAGATGGTATGGTGTGGCGATTCAGGGCCTGCGCCTCGCTCTGATGCTGGTCGGCTTCAGCATTTGCTGGATGCTGCCGCAGTTGACGTGGATGGCGGCGTATCCGGAGCCGGTGCAGGCCTCATCCTTTGCGAAGGCGCCTGGGCCCATGGCGCAGCGGCGCATCGTGTGGATTCTCTTCGATGAGCTTTCGCGCGATCAGACCTTCGACCGGCGGTATCCGGGCCTGGTCCTGCCGGCCTTCGACGCCTTTGCCGCGCAGAGTGTCTCGTTTTCCGACGTGCAGCCGGGCGGCTATATGACGGAGCTGATCATTCCGGGACTGATGGACGGCGAGTCGATTTCCCAGGAGAAGACCAATCTCGATGGACGGCTCTTTGTGAAGACGGCGGAGAATCCGCAGTGGCATCCGTACGCCGCCGACAAGAGCCTGCTGGCCGACGCGCGGCAGGTGGGGTGGTCCACCGGGGTTTCCGGATGGTTTCTTCCCTATTGCCGGCTATACGCCGATCAACTGAATGATTGCTTTCGCACGATGCGATTTCCCCTGCCCGGCGGGTATTCGAGGGGGCACACGACGGCCTGGAATGCGGTGGCGCCGATGCGGAAGTCACTGCTGCGGGTCGAGGGCCGGCCGGTGCGTGGAACAACCCCTGCAGAACTGCACGCGCGCGATTTTGAGGAGATTCTGTCCCACGGCGAGGCAATGATTGCCGACGAACGGATTGGATTTGTCTTCCTGCATTTGCCGGCGCCTCACCCGGCGGGATTCTACAACCGCGCGACCGGCGAGATGGGATATCCGGGAAGCTATGTCGACAACTTAGCGCTGGCGGATAAGACTCTGGCCGAGTTGCTGCAGCGCATCGCACAGACCCAGCTTGCGGCCCGCACCACGATCATCGTCTCATCCGATCATTCCTGGAGAATCCCGATGTGGCGCCCGCTGGCAGGGTGGACGCGCGAAGATGAGGCAGCCCTGGGGGATCGCGGCTTCGATCAGCGTCCCGTGCTGATGGTGCGTTTCCCGCAGGAGCGACGTGGAGGAAGCGTGGACGCGGGCTTTCCGCTGATCCGCGAGCACGACATGATGGAACGCATTCTTGACGAGAGGATCAGAACTCCTCAGGAACTTGAACAGTGGGCGACTGGGAAATGATCCCGGATCTCCAGCCTCCAGGGGTTTTGGAACCTGGGTGCGTAAGTTAGTGTGGGAAGACGCGGTGTTCAATCTCGGCAAAGCGAGGATCGCCGCGCAGCGGATCGAAGAACGGATGCACTTTGACGAACTGCAGGATGTTGGATTGTTCCGCGGCAGCGCGGTCGAGCCAGACGAAAGCCTGCTCTTTGTCGTCGAGTCCCAGATAGGCATTGACGAACGCGCCTGCGGGCACATATCCGGTTTTGCTGCGCGCCTGCATCTCGGCGAGCAGGCGGAGCGCGTCGGCGCGTCGTCCGGCGTGGGCATAGGCGCGTATCAGGATGGCGAGCGCGGCAGGACTGCGATTTGAGATCGTGACAGCCTTCTCCAGCGGCTGAATGGCAGCCTGAGGCTGATGGTTCGCGGTTAGCACGAAACCGAGATACCACAGGGCGTCGACGGAATTGGGCTGTACGTCGACTGCACTGCGCAGTTCGCGAATGGCATCGTCGAAGCGGTGCGAGAGAAAAAGCACCCAGGCGACGTCCGTCCCGGTAATCTCGACCGGGTCCAGCGCCTGGGCCTGCTGGATGTCGGCGACGGCTTCGCCGGTGCGTCCTTCGCATTCCAGCCAAAGGGCATACCCGGCGAGAGCATCGGGATTGTTGGGACTAAGGGCCAGGGCATGCTGGTATTCAGCGTCCGCGTCGCCCCAGCGCCATTGTTCCTGAAGCACCTTCGCAAGCATTACGTGCGCCTGCACCTGGTCGGGGTCGAGCGCCAGCGCCTGACGAGCGAAGCGGATCACGTTTGGACGGGTTTTCGAGGGAGAGACTCCGGCAAAGACGGTGCCCAGCTGGCTATAACCTTCGGCCAGGCCGACATAGGCCGACGCGAAGGTCGGGTCCTTTGTGGTGGCATCGTTGAAGTAACCAATGCTTTGCTCGATGTCTGACGGCGTGTTGCTGTTATCGAGAGCAAAGAGCCCTTTCAGATAGCTCTCATAGACCTCCGGTGCAACGAGCCGCGTCTGTGCGATGCGTTTCTGCTCCTCGCCGGTGACAGTCGCCTGCACCTTCGCCGCAATCGACTGGGTCAGGTCGCTTTCGAGACTCAATACGTCGCTCAACTGGCGGTCGTAGGTTTCCGACCAGAAATGCTCGTCGGTAGCGCCACGGATCAGCTGCGCGGTGACGCGAATGTGGTTGCCGTCGCGGATCACGGAGCCTTCGACAACGGCATCGACGTGCAGCGTGCGGGCAATTTCCGGGATGGAGAGCTGTGAATTCCGGTAGCGCATCACGGAGGTGTGGGAGATGACGTGCAGATCGCGGATGCCGGCGAGCCGGCCGATCAGCCCCTCGGTGATGCCTTCGGCGAGGTATTCCTGAGAAGGATCTCCGGAGAGGTTCCGGAGGGGCAGAACGGCGACGGAGCGGATCTTCAGCGGAGAGGTGGCAGTGGGGTGCGGCCGCCGGATCACCCAGCCGAGAACCGCCGCAACCAGAATTGAAGTAACAACAGTCAAGAGGACCCACCGGGAAGGGGTCCTGCGCCGCTCGGGTTCTGCCTCGATCGTAGCTTCTGCGTCGTGGCCGTTGCCGTTCTGCTCCGGAGTCGTCTTGCGGCTTTGGAGCCAGGCATCCAGTTCCGAGGTCAGGGCATAGACGGAGCCGCGTTTCTCATGAGCGTGGCGGTGGACCGGCATGCCTTCCCGCTTCTCCCAGCGCTGAGCGGTGGTCACGTCCCGGTTCAGCCAGGCGGCAATCTCCTTCCACGAGTCGAGGCGCTTGCCGGCCGCGGGCGGCTTCTCGGCTGTCGGCGGGTCTGTGACTTGCGGGTCCATGACGCTCCGGCGTGCTCTGCGGGCGGCTC
>DATGJK010000353.1:0-6145 GCA_035295245.1 Acidobacteriaceae bacterium | reverse complement strand
TCTGCGCCAAATCGCGCACAAATGCCGCAACCTCGTCGGCCTTCGGCCACACACAGGACATCACGACGGCGATCTCTGAGTGGCTGATCGCACACGACCACGGACAAATATCGAGATCTCCGATGCGGTCCTCCGGGATCGCATCGATTTCGGGCCAGCGCCGGGTCAGCTCCTGATAAAACGCGGCGACCGAGGGATGCTCGCCCTGAAGATACGGCCAGTTCTCACAGAGCTGGATATAAATGGCGCCCGCCTGTTTGTCCGTCGGTCGAGCTTCGCTATGCCAGACTCCAGGATCAAAGGTCATACGGACCTAATCTCTATCACGAGTCGGTGATCATGAGGGAAGGCGCGCCTGCTCCCACCCTGTCGGTCCAAAATCGGGACCGACAAGGATGGGGCACCCAGACGGTTCGCGCTCCGCGCGAAGGTCCCATGTCTCCAAAACGGGAGACATGGGGCACCCACATTGGTTTCAGATAGAGACCTGGGCCACCCGCCCCAAGCTTACGGAGCACATAAAAGGAACTTGGAACAACCGAGAAAGCAAGATGACATTCATCGGAATCTTGCGGGAGCGCAAGCTCGATTTGTGCTGATCTTGGCTGGCGGATGGTTGCTTGTTCTCCCGCCTTTGAGGCGATAGGCCTTTCGGTGCACCCTTCCGGGACACCCGCGGCCCGCGCCTACATCGATGTGGCGCCGAAAGCGGCGCCGCGATTCGGCGGGCTCGCTCAGGATGACAGGCTGATTGGGGCGGGTTGAGTGTCCGCGACTGGATGCGTTCGCAAATAGATCTCCCCCGCCAGATACGTTGTGGTGAAGCCGATCCAGAAGGCAATGCCGAAGAACTGATCGACGCGGAGATGCGTCAGGCGCTGGGTGGCGAAGAAGACTCCCATGACGGGGCGCGTGGTGGCGATGCCGAGGAGCACTGCAATCGCCCGCATCATCCAGACGCGGTGCGCGGCCCATTCCGGAGACCGGTTCGTCTGCTGTCTCGAATCCGCGGAAAGCGGTTCGACTCGCTGCGCCGGCTCGGGGCGGGCGGCGCGGCGGAAGGCCGTCCAGGCGCGGGCCAGGAAGAAGAGGAAGAGTCCGTCGTAGAGCAGGGCCGCCGACTGCTCGGTGAGGCCTCCGACGGGATGCGCGCTCATGGGGATGGCGGTGAGTCCGACGACCGCGCCGAGCGCAAACAGCGCCAGGGTGATGCGGCGATGGAGCGCGGGGCGGGCGCGCGTCCGCCGGGCGAACCAGAAGGGGAGCAGCGCAACGAAGGCGAGCGCGGGGACGATGTGGGCGAGGGTGAGTCCTTTTCTGGCCGCGAAGAGGGCGTCGAGGGCGGCGTTGGGCGAGGCGGGGGCGGGGTTGGGAGGCAGCGCGAGGACGACGATGCGGCGGATCGCGGCGGCGGCGGCGATGAGGCAGAGGAGGAGGAAGGGCGTCCAGATGAGGGCGGAGGCGCGTTGGGGGAGGGTTGGGGCGGTGCGGACGGGCATGGGGGCCTCCGGGAACGTTCTCGTCTGGAATAATTCTATAACGAAACGGTTGGGAGTGTGCCTCAGGGGCTAAAGCCCCGGTTCTTTTTGGCGCTGGGTTCCACGGCCTGAAGGCCGTGGCTTCTACCGTCGCCTCGCTGCGCGAGGCCATGAAGCGGGTAGTGGAGTGCTTGAAGCTTCGGGATCATTCCTCAGGGAACGTCACATGAGCCTGGGCGATCCAGCGTTCGGAATTGACGCCCATGATCAGAAGCCAAAGCATCAGTGGTATCTCACCGATACCTCCGCCAATGTAGTTGTAGGGCGAGCAGAGGGCGGCAAAGCGCGGCGAGATAAACGTGAGCCAGCCCGCGCCCGCCAGGAGGAGAAGGGCTCCGAGAACACGCGGCATGAAGGTCGAACGCAGGATCAGGACACCCAGCAGCGTGCAGTAGAACCCGAAGTACACGAGGCTATGAATGTGGAAAGGAAATAAATCGTAGCGCCACAAGAACTGGTTCGCCGAACCGGTCAGGCCGAAAAGAGCGGCCAGCAGCGACAGACTCCGGCTCACCGGCCTCAAGAGGAAATAGAGCAAGATGGTTACGGCCACATAGGACGCGGCAGCCGTCCAGTTGCATGCGGTGAGACTGCGCCCACTGAGCTTGCCGGAAAAGCCGGTAAGTGAAGTAATCGTGTTGACGAGATAGAAGAATCCGGCAAGCCTTGCCCAGAATCGCGGCGAGCCTTCGACGAATCCAGCGGGGCGTTGTAGAGTGCCCAACGCTTATTCCTCCCGGTAGAACGCGAGAAACGGTGGCGCGGCTGCGGACACAAGCATGTCGATGAAGCTGTAGCCCAGCGCAGTGGCGCCGAACAGGGATACGCGGACCCGGTAACAAAGTTCCGTGATTCCGCTGCTGTATGTTCACGGTCAACACGCAGGTAAGTGCTCGGGCCGATTGCCGTTGCAGGTTCCTCGTGCAAACTGCGGAGAAGTGGTGCACCCGGATCTATGTCGTCTTCCCACTTCTCCAACTGCGGAGAAGTGGGGCACCCGGATTCGTGGCTGGCCGGACTATTCGAGGAGTTCTGAGTCGAAGCGGCGGTAGATCTCGTGCTGGCGGGTGGGGTCGCGGTCGGATTGCAGAGCGGCGATGAGGGCGCGCAGACGCGGCGTGAGCACGATGAGATAGCGGCTGCCCGGTCCGGCGGTGTAGGTGTGCGGCGTGCCTGCGGGGACGAAGACGGTGCGGCCGGGTGGGGCGACTTCGGTGCGGTCGGCAAAGCGGAAGGTCAGCTCGCCTTCGAGCACGTGCCAGGCTTCGTCGTCGGCGTGGTGGACGTGGAGCGTGGCCGGGCCGCTGCCGCGCCACTCATGAATCTCGAAGCTGCGGCCTGCGGCGGAAAAGGGAGTCTGGCTCATGGTGTGGCTCATGGCTCTCCATCTCAGCCGCAGATGCTGCGGATGTCAAACGGAGCGCGGGTTTTGGGGTGACTATTTCTGGACGAAGAACTCGCTCATGGATGGAGCGGTGGCCGCCGCTGCGGGCGGGTTGGAGAGGCCCAGGGCCTGGTCGATGGTCAGCAGCATGCTCGGGTGCTGATAGACGCTGTTGGATTGCTGCTGATAGCCGGGCCTGACGTTGGGCCCCCAGAGCACGGGTGAGACTTGTCCGCCGCCGTATGCCGTATCGGTGTCGGCGCCCTCGTCGAAGTCGACGACCAGCAGGCCGTCGCCTCCGGGCTGGAAGGCGGGGTCGTTCGACAGCGGCTGGACGACGTTGGTCTGGAGCCAGGCGTCGGCCTGCTGCGGGGTGCCGTCGTGGGCATCGTCGTCGACGTTGGGCACGATGAAGGAGAACTGCGGCAGGTTGCCGCTGGCCAGGTCGGTGGCGAACTGCGAGAAGGGCTGGATGACCTGGTTGGCGACGGATGGGTTGTTGGCGATGTCCGACAGCATGGCGAAGGGGTTGTGGCGGATGACGTAGAGGCCAGTGTCGCCGCCGAGGTAGCCCTGCGAGATTCCCTCGGCGTAGATGCGGAAGGGAACGCCGGCGGCGAGCATCTGGCGGGCGATGCTGGGGACGTTCCACACCTGCGTGGAGTTGTCGTCGGTCGTGAGGATCTGGCCGGTGGTCAGCATGAAGTAATTGCCGATGGAGGGATGCGAGTTGGCGTAGTACTGCGTGGGCAGCGCGCCCTGAGCGATGAGGCTGTTGAGATTCGGCCATGCGCTGCTGCCGACGACGGAGGAGTAGCTGGAGTTCTCCTCCATGAGGAGGACGACATGGCGGCTGGCGGGAACGGCGGGGGTGCCGGCAGGGCCTGCGACGGTGATGCTCACGGCCTGCATCGATGAGTTGCCGCAGTAGTCCCAGTCCTGCACGACGGTGTTGTAGGCGCCGGGGGAGAGCGAGAGCGAGGTGTTGAGTGCGCTGCCGTTGCTGACGTACTGGAGCTGGTTGTTGACGTAGATGCCGATCGAGGCAACGCCCGCGGCGCAACTGGTGCTGGAGGTGGCGGCGTAGTTCACAGGCGAGCTGACGGTGCTGCCGCCGGCCGGTGACGAGACGTTCACACCGGGCGTGGTGCTGCCGGTGACAGTGATGTTGAGGGGCTGCTTCGACGAGCTGCCGCAGTTATCCCAGTCCTGCACGACGGTGTAGTAGCTGCCGGCGGGGAGGGAGAGGGAGGTGTTGAGTGTGCTGCCGTTGACGACGTATTTGAGCTGGTCGTTGATATAAATGCCCATCGCGGCGACTCCGGCGGAGCAGCTGCTGGATGCGGTGGCATTAAAGGCGACGGGCGAGTTGACGGCGCTGCCGCTGGCGGGAGCGGCGACGGTGATTCCGGCGGATGCGACGGTGATGGGGACGGAGGAGAGGGTTGCTCCGCCGCAGTTGTCCCACTCCTGGACGACGGTGTTGTAGCTGCCGGGAGAGAGCGCGAGGGTGGTGTTGAGGGTGGCGCCGTTGCTGACGTATTGCAGCTGGTCGTTGACGTAGATGCCCATGGCGGCGACGCCTGCGCCGCAGCCGGAGCTGCTGGTGGCGATGTACTGGACGGGAGATCCGACGGTGCTGTTGGGAGCGGGGCTCGAGACGTTTACGGCAGCAAATGCGGGAGTGGTCAATGCCAGGATGGAAACGAACAGACGTGCGGACTTCATGCGGCGCACCTGCGTGGAATGTGGCGCCGGAACCGCAACGCGCGAGCGGACGGGTGCACAGTCCTTTATCGGGGTAATGCGGTCATTATTATCATGCGGGTAACTGAGCAACAAGCGAAAATTCAGGCGAAGGGGCAAAAGGCAAGGGCCTCCGGGGCGCGCTCGGGGATGTTCCCTAACCGGCTTCGACCAGGCCGTATTTTCGCTGCCAGGCTTGCTTGAGACGAGCACCCACGCGAGTCCTTTCTTCGGCGGTCGCTTCTTCGGCGGCTTTCTGGACGAAGCGGGCGGACTCGGTCTTGGCGAGCTCGAGCAGGGCGCGGTCGCGGACGAGGTTGGCAACGCGAAAGTCGGGGAGGCCGGCCTGGCGGGTGCCGAAGAACTCGCCGGGGCCGCGGAGTTCGAGGTCCAGCTCGGCCAGCTCGAAGCCGTCCTGGGTGCGGACCATGGCGTCGAGGCGCTCTTCGGCAGCAGGCGAGATGCGGCCGCCGGTCATGAGGATGCAGTAGGATTTTGCGCCGCCGCGGCCGACGCGTCCGCGGAGCTGATGGAGCTGGGCGAGTCCGAAGCGCTCGGCGTGCTCGATGACCATGACGGTGGCATTGGGCACGTCGACGCCGACTTCGATGACGGTGGTGGCGATGAGGACGTCGATCTCGCCGCGCTGAAAGCGACGCATGACGACTTCTTTGTCGTCGGCATCGAGGCGGCCGTGGAGCAGACCGACGCGGAGGCCGGCGAGCTCCTGGGCGCGGAGGCGCTCGTACATATCGGTGGCGGACTTGAGGGGGAGCTTTGAGGAGGTTTCGAAGAGCTGCTCGGATTTTTTCTTTGAGGATTTTTTGGCGGGCTTTTGTTCGGGCACTTCTTCGGGAAGGGCAAAGTCGAGCTCGGGTTGGTCGTCGCGCGGGCCTTCGATGACGGGATAAACGACGTAGGCCTGATGTCCTTTGGCGATTTGCTCGCGGAGGAAGGTCCACACTTCGCTGGAGCGGTCGTCGGAGACGCGGCGGGTGATGATGGGCGTGCGTCCGGGGGGCAGCTCGTCGAGGACGCTGAGGTCGAGGTCGCCGTAAAGGGAGAGGGCGAGGGTGCGGGGGATGGGGGTGGCGGTCATGACGAGGACGTCGGGCTCGGCGCCGTCCTTCTTCATGAGGCGGAAGCGCTGGAGGACGCCGAAGCGGTGCTGCTCGTCGACGACGACCAGGCCGAGGTTGGCGAACTCGACCTTCTCCTCGATGAGGGCGTGGGTGCCAATGACGAGGTCGGTTTCTCCCTGGTAGATTTTGCTGCGGGCGGCGCGCTTGCGGTCGTCGTCGAGGGAGCCGGTGAGGAGGGTGATGCGGTAGCGCTTCGGGGACTTTTCGAGGATGCGGCGCGCGGAGAGGTAGTGCTGGGTCGCGAGGATTTCGGTGGGGGCCATGAGCGCGGCCTGGTAGCCGTTTTCGATGGCGATGAGCATGGCCTGGAGGGCGACGATGGTCTTGCCGGATCC
>DATGJK010000352.1:0-3991 GCA_035295245.1 Acidobacteriaceae bacterium | reverse complement strand
CCGTGATCGCCGCGGTCGGCGTCTGCGCCATCGTCTTCGGGCCGTACGGCCCCGGCGGCCAGCCGGATCCGTCGATCATCCAGACCGTCCCCAAGCCGGACTTCCCCTTCCTCTGGATCTACGCGGTGCTCTCCTATCTGCCGCCGTCGTTGGAGACGCCGTTCATACTGGTGGCACCGATCCTGATGATCGCCGGACTGCTCGCTGTCCCGTTCGTCGCGGGCGAAGGCGAAAAGAGCTGGCATCGCCGCCCCGTGGCCGTCCTGGCGCTGACTTCGGTCGCCGTTTTCTGGGGCGTGTTCACGCACCTCGGCACATCCACGCCGTGGAGCCCGCACATGACGGCCTGGAGCAGCGCCACGATTCCCGTCCGCTATCTCCAGGAAGCAACACCGCTCGTGCGCCAGGGCGCGATCATCTTTGAGTCCAAGCAGTGCCGCAACTGCCACTCCGTGGGCGGCCAGGGCGGCGAGCGCGGACCGGCCCTCGATGATGTCGCCACGCGCATGACCGCCGACCAACTCCGCTTCAAGGTGGTCACCGGAGGCGGCAACATGCCTGCCTACGGGCACAACCTTTCCCCAGCGGAAATCGAAGCGCTGATCAGCTTCCTCGAAACCCTGCATCCGCCCGGCGAGCATCCGGCTGCCGACGCCGCCCAGCGCGATATCGAAGCCCATCCCGCGCCACCGCCGTCTTATACCGGCCAGAATCCTGTCGCCCGATGAACCCCTCCGCCCTCATCACCAACTGGGATATCCCCTGGGCCGTCACCATCGCGCTCATCGTCACGGCCGTGATCTATATCTGCGGCTGGAGCCGTATCCGCCTCACGCGCCCCGCGCAGTTCCCGCCGTGGCGGCTCGCCGCATTCCTCGGCGGCATCATCGCCACGTTCGTCGCCGTCGCTTCGCCGCTGGACACCTTCGCCGAGTCGCTGCTCTTCATGCACATGGCGCAGCACTATGTGCTGATGATGATCGCGCCGCCGCTCATCGTCCTCGGAGCGCCGGTGGTGCCGATGCTGCGCGGACTGCCGCGCCCCGTCATCCGCGCGCTGCGCCCGCTCTTCACAACGCGCATCCTGCACCATGCGGGGCGCTTTCTCACCCGCCCGCGCGTCGCGTGGATCGCCATGAATGCCGCCTACATCGGCTGGCACATTCCGAAGGCCTACGAATTCGCGCTGGCCTCAGAAGGCTGGCACAATTTCGAGCACGCCTGCTTCTTCGCGACCAGCCTGCTCTTCTGGTGGCCGGTGATCGCGCCCTGGCCGTATCGGCAAAGCTGGAACCGCTGGATCCTGCTCCCCTACCTGCTGCTCGCCGACTTCGTGAACACCGGAGTCTCGGCGTTTCTCTGCTTCTCCGGACGCCTGCTGTATCCGAGCTACGGCATGATTGCGCGGCCCTTTGGCATGAGCGTCCTCAACGATCAGGTCGCTGCCGGAGCCTTTATGTGGGTGCTGGGATCGACGATCTTCCTCATTCCTGCGATCGCCATCACCATGAACCTGCTCTCGCCTCGGCGGCAGCGCCTTGGGAAGGCAGCGGTTGCCACCGCGCACCGATAAGCCTGACGGCAATTGGAAGCAAGTGCGGAGGGTACAAGGGCGGACCTGGGTACCCTCCCTTTCCAACTATGGCTTCGTAGCGACGATCAGCGGCGAGTACCCTGGCGAGGGGATCGTCCGGGCGTTGACGAACCCGGCCTCCTCCAGCCAGTTGCGGATCTCCTCAAACGACCAGGTGGTGCCGGTTTCGGTGTGGACCAGCATGTTGACCGCGAAAATGAGGCCCATCACGGGACCGGTGCGCTCCTGATTGACGAGGAATTCGGCAATAGCGATCGTGCCACCGCTCGCGAGCGCGGCATGGGTCTTCGCCAGCAACTTACGGCTGAGAGCCTCGCCCTCGCTGTGCAGGATGTGCCCCAGCGTGGCGAGTTGATACCCGGTGCCAAAATCCGCATCGTGCAGGTCGCGCTGCACGTAAGAGAAGCGGTCAGCCAATCCAAAGCGGGCCACCGTCTTTTCCGTCACGGGGATCACCTCAGGCCAGTCCACCGCTGTCACCCGCACGCGCGGCGAGGCCTGCGCCTGCGCGATGCCCCAGACGCCCGATCCTGCGGCCAGATCGAGGACGCGCACCGGCTCGCCCGCCTGGCCGAAGTTCATCTCTCTGGCCAGATACTGGGCGGCGGGATAAGCCAGCGGCATGATGTCGGTGACGAAATCGTGGAAGAATTCGCCGCCGGTCTTCTCCTGATTGACGGCGACGACCGGCCTGCCGGTGGCGACGGCCTCGTTGAGGTGCAGCCAGCGAGGAATCAAGTGCTCACTGGTGTGCCGGATCAGACCTCCCATGAATCCGGGTTTGCTTCGGACCAGGAAGGCGGCGCTTTCCGGGGTGAGCGCATAACGGCCTTCGTCATCGGCCTCCAAAAACTGCATGCTAACGAGTGCGTTCATGATGGCGGTGAGACCGCGGACGGAGGCGCCGGTGGCCTTCTCGACCTCCCAGATATTCTTCGGTCCGCTGTCGAGCGTGTCGAAGACGCCGTGTTTGAGCGCAGCCTCGAGAATGAGGGGCGCGGCATAGCCCCAGGCCATTTGCATGATCCGCTCAGGGGTCACCTGCACGGAAGAAGTTGCTGCCATACATTGTCCTTTTCCGGGGGAGTCGTGGGGAATTTGCTTTCGTGAATTGCCGAAGTGTACCAGTTCACGCGCACGGATTTGGTGAGGAAATTTGCCGGTCCCGGGTGCACCATCGCCCGGCCGTTGAAGCGGCAGGGTGGGCGCTCTGCCGGCTACCGGCTCCGAGCTACGGGCTACTGGCTCCGATACACTGAATCTGTATGCCTTCCAGCACGAAAACCGGCCCCACGAGCAAGGTTTGGAGCGGATCCGACATTCGCGAGACCTTTCTCCGCTTCTTTGAAACCAAGGGCCACCGCCGCGTCCATTCCTCTTCGCTGGTGCCCGCCAATGACCCCACGCTGCTCTTCACCAACGCGGGCATGAACCAGTTCAAGGACGTCTTTCTCGGCCTGGAGCGCCGCGACTATTCCCGCGCGACCACTTCGCAGAAATGCGTCCGCGCCGGGGGCAAGCACAACGATCTCGAGAACGTCGGCTTCACGCGGCGGCACCACACCTTCTTCGAGATGCTCGGCAACTTCTCCTTCGGCGACTACTTCAAGAAGGACGCCATCGCCTACGCATGGGAGCTGGTCACCTCGCCGGAGTGGTTCGGCATCCCCAGGGACCGCCTCTACGTGACGATCTTCAAGGGCGAAAACGCCGTGCCTCGCGACGAGGAGGCGTACAACCTCTGGCTCGGCCAGGGCGTGCCCGCCAACCGCATCCACGAATACGGCATGAAGGACAACTTCTGGCAGATGGGCGATACCGGCCCCTGTGGTCCCTGCTCAGAGATTTTCTACGACATGGGGATCGAAGCCGCCGAGACGCCTGGCGTCGACAAGCCTTTCGGCCAGGACGATGCCCGCTACGTCGAGATCTGGAATCTCGTCTTTATGCAGTTCGATCGCAACGCGCAGGGAGAGCTGAACCTGCTGCCCAAGCCCTCCATCGACACCGGCATGGGTTTGGAGCGCGTCGCCGCGGTGCTCGAGGGCAAGGTCAGCAATTTCGAGACGGATTTGTTCACGCCGCTGATCAAGCGCGCCGCCGAACTGACCGGCGTGAAAGACGACGTCGAGAACGCCAGCCTGCGCATCATCGCCGACCACGCGCGCGCGTCGACCTTCCTCATCGGCGACGGCGTGCAGCCTTCGAACGAAGGACGCGGCTACGTTCTGCGCAAGATTCTGCGCCGCGGTATCCGTCACGGACGACTCCTCGGACAGGACAAGCCTTTCATGTGCCAGATGGTCTATGCCGTCCGCGACGAGATGCAGAACGCGTATCCGGAACTGAAGGAGAGCGCGGATCGCGTGGCGAAGACTATCGAGGCGGAAGAGAATC
>DATGJK010000351.1:0-8855 GCA_035295245.1 Acidobacteriaceae bacterium | reverse complement strand
GGAGATGACCGTCTGCTCCGGTGAGTTAAAATTCGCTGCCGAAACCACGCTCTGCGTCTCCGCTGCCGCGTCTCCACAGGCGCGCGCCGTCTCTTCGCTGCTCAACCCCAGCACCGCGGCCATCGCGCCTTGTCCCTGCGGCACCGCTTCCTGCATGAACTTGCCCCGCTGCCGCACCGTACGCACCGCGTCGGCGAATGCGAGCGATCCTGCTGCAACATTGGCCGCATACTCGCCCAGCGAGTGGCCCGCCACCAGCGCCGGAGCGACGCCCTTTTCCACCAGCACGCGCAGGGCCGCCACCGAAACCGTGCAAATCGCCGGCTGCTGAAATTCCGTCAGCTTCAGCTGATCGTCCGGGCCCTCGAAGCACAATTTCGAGATTGAGAATCCCAGCGCATCGTCGGCTTCCTCAAAGGTCTGCCTCGCCGCCGAATATTTTTCAGCGAGGTCGCGCCCCATGCCGGCATACTGCGAGTTCTGTCCTGGAAAAAGAAAGGCGAGTTTCGTCATGGCCACAGTCATCATACCCGCCGCGCACCGCAAGGGCGCGGTCAGGGCGCAGCGCGCCGCATTGCGCCATTCAGGCGCGTGTGAAAAACAACTTTAACTTTTTGCCAGGGTCCTGCGTCTATTACCAAGAGGCACGCGGGGCCAGCGCCCAATGCACTCGCCCCGTGCCGCCCTCAATGGAAGCCCCGGCGGTTCGTGGGTCCGCCGGGGCTTTTCTTTGCTCAGTGCGATGCTATGCCGACGCGGCCAGGTTAGCCGTGCGCATGCTGGCCGGCGCCGATGACGTCGAAGTGTGATGCGTCAGCCGATGAACGAAGTGGTAGGGGGGCCAGGGCCCGGAAAGCTGCATCTGGCAATCCTTCATCAGAACGCTGGTGCTCGAGTACTTGTTCTGATACCGCTCCACATGTGCCGAGTCAATCAGATGCGCGATGTCCAGCAGCATCTTGCCCGGCTCCATCCGGCGGCACGTCACTTCTTCCGCCAGAGGGGCAAACATGCGATGCATCTGCACCGTGATCGCCCGCGCCTTCGTCTGCCGCTCGCGCTGCAGAGTCGCAGTCTCGCGCAGGTTCGAGAGATACGCCTTGCCCACAGCCGGCGCGATTGGCGTAGGCACGTAGCGCCGCACATGCTCCTTGCAACAGTCGTCGAGCACCACTTTCAGGTGCATCTCCGCTTTGCCGCGTAACCGTTCGATATTGGTGAGGAATTGCCGCTGATTCGACCGGATCGACCGGCGAAGCGCCTCGTCGTCCGCGAATACCGTTCCAAACCGGAAAGGAAGTACGGTGGAAGTTTTAAAGCAGTCGGCAATCACTCGGGCGTGCTCGACACCGGCCTGCTGGTTCAAATTGTCTGAAGGGGAGTGCTCGCTGACGATAACGGCTAGATCACTGGCTGGATAGAGGAAAATCTGATTGCCCTGGATTCCGGTCACTGCCTCCATCGGAATAGGTTTACGGTGACGAAGGAGTTCAGGGAAGGCCTGTCTTTCGGTTATGCAGTAGGCATACCACGCCATAGAAAGTCGCTCCGCTTGCTGGTTTGAGAGAAGGGTTGGAACAGCAGCTTTTCGGGGATGGACATGGCTTTTCTGAATGGCTGCCCGCAAACGACACAGGCATATCGAACTGACCCGTATGCTAGCCCTCCGCGTAAACGACTGGCAACAGGCTTACGGCTTCAGTCAGTGAGCGTTAGCCGTGGAAAACGAAGTAGTTTTCGTAATGTGAAAACAATTGTTGTATCACAAAGGTAGGATGACTGTGGTAACCTTGCCAACTTCTGCCGCCGATCCGTTACTACCCCGTTATGCACCGAAGCTGTTCCGGCGAATCGACGTCCAGCGTCCCGTCCGGCCAGTCGACTGTCTGCACCGCATCCCTGTGCCGCTCAATTATCTGCCGCGCACCCCGGTCTCCTCTTATCTCGAGCAGCTCCGGGAACAGCTCTGCTGGGAAAACCGCGGGTACGCCCGTCCGATTCTCGTAGCTCGACGCGGTAATCAGCGAACCTGCCTGACGGTGACGGTCCAGCAGCATCCGCAGGTGCCCGACGGAGAGCCGCGGCTGATCGCAGACCAGCAGCAAGACCCCCTCCGCCCCGGCCTCCTCAGCCGCTTCGGCACCACAGCGCAGGGACGAACCCATGCCCTCCGCCCATTCGGGATTGGTAAGAACCTGAACCGCAAGGCCTTCCAGCTCTGGCCGCATCCGCTCCGCTGCGAATCCCAGCACCACGAAGACCGGCGAACAGCCAGCCTCCAACGCGAGGCGCGCGCTCCGGCGAAGCAGGCTCTCGCCCGCAAGCTGAATCAGTTGTTTGGGTTGGCCGAGTCGCCGCGATTCTCCCGCCGCCAGGAGCACAGCGGCGATCCGCCCGTCAGACATGTGCCAGCGGCGCCGAGGGCTTCTTTGCCCCACGCCCCGACAGTACCGCCTGCAACTCCGCCGCGATGGAGAGCGCAATGGCCGCCGGGCTGTGACCCCCCAGGTCCAGGCCCACAGGACTGTGCAGCCGCGCGATGCAATCCCCGGCCGTACAGCCCAGCCCGGGCGCAATCTCCCCGGCCAGCCGTTCCGTCCGCTGCCGTGGACCCAGGATCCCAAGGTACTTCAGCACCATCGGCAGCAGAGCCCGCAGAATCTGCCGGTCCTGGTCGTAGCTATGCGTCATGATCACCGCTGCGTCCGCCTTAGCGGCCTGCCGAAGCCCAGCCTCAAGTCCCTCGACCTCCGCCTGCGGAAAACGCTCCGCCCGGACCAGTTGCGACCGCCCATCAGCGACCATCACACGCCAGTCCAGCTCCGCCATGAACTCGACCAGCGGTTTGGCATCGTCCCCCGCTCCAAAAATGATCAGCGACGGCGGCGGGGCCAGGTACTGCAAGAAAAACCGGCCTGCCTGTCGAGAGGCTTTCACCCTTCGAACCTCGTCGGCGAGTTTCGTCGCATCGCCGGAGCCCTCCCGCTGCCATGCAATCTCGCCGGCATCGTTCATGATCAGCACGGTCCCCGGTGTCTCCTCGCTGGTATCGATCGCGACGATCCCGGGCCGGCGCTCTTCCACTGAGGCGCGCAGCGCGTCCAGGGTTTTGGCCGCCGGTTCGCCGCGCTCCAGCAGGACGACAACCGTTCCGCCGCAGCCGAGACCGTAGGGCATATCACCGTCGTCGTCGAAAAAGCTGCTGTAGCGCTGGATCGCCGCGCCCCTCTCCGTGAGCCACCAGGCTTTTTTCGCAATCTCGCCTTCGAGGCACCCCCCGCTCACTGTGCCCGCCCGCAGGCCGGACCGCGTCAGGACCATCCGTGCTCCCGGCCTGCGATACGCCGAGCCCTCAACGCCGGCCACCGTTGCCAGGCACACCTCTTCGCGCGCGTCGCTCGCGCGTTTAGCCAGGTCCAGGATGCGCTTCAGTTCCGGCATGCATTACACCTGATTCGATCCGCCGATCAGATTCTCGATCCGGATCGGCAGCTTGCGCACGCGCACGCCCGTCGCGTGATACACCGCGTTGGCGATCGCCGGAGCGACGCCTGCCAGCCCGATCTCGCCAATCCCGCGCGCGCCGTAGTCGTTCACGTGCAGATCAGGATACTCGACGAAGATGCACTCCAGCTCAGGCACATCGGCGTTCGTTGCGACAAGGTAATCTGCGAAGTTGTTGTTCACCGGCTTGCCGTTGCGCCGGTCGTAATAGGTCTCCTCCAGCAGACCCATGCCGATGCCCATCACCACCGCGCCGAGGATCTGGTTGCGCCCCGGCTTGGGATTGATGATGCGGCCTGCGTCGATCACGCTCAGGCCTTTGGTCACCCGCAGCCGCGCGATGCCCGGATCCCACGCCACCTCGATGAACTGTGCGCCGAACGAGTGCGCTGAATATTTCTGCGTTTCGGCCTGCTGCGGCGAAGTTTTCGCTTCGGCTTCCAGTCCGCTCAGGCGCGCGCTGGCCAGGATGTCGGGGAAAGGTACTCCGCTCTCCGGAGACCGATCGGCCGCGTGGATACGCCCATTGGTCATCACCAGCTTTGGCGGATCGCCACCCGGCTGCACATTCTTCGGATGGAACGGCGACTCTGGCGCCTCCTGCGCCAGCGCGATCACGCGATCGATGACGCCCCGCGTTGCCTCATCGACTGCGGGCAGCACGGTTGCCGTGACCGTCGAGCCGCCTGACGTGGGACCCGGTGGCAGGCTGCTGTCGCCCAGCACCACTTCAATCTTGTCCAGGGGAATGCCGGTCTTGTCCGCTACCACCTGGGCAAAGATCGTGTACGTTCCGGTGCCGATGTCCTGCGTCGCGCAGATGGCTCGTGCCGTCCCGTCGGCGTTCAGGCGGACCCGCACCGTCGCCGAACCGCGTCCCGCATGCCAGGTCGCCGTCGCCATGCCCCAGCCGATAATCTCATTGCCGCGCCGCATCGAGCCCACTTGCGGAGTCCGCTTCGACCAGCCCCACTTCTCCGCGCCGGTCTGGTAGCACTCACGCAGATGCTTGCTGGTGAACGGCCTCACCGCGCTGTAGCTCATGTCTTGTTCGGTGTAGTTCTTCAGCCGCAGCTCGATGGGATCGATGTTCAGCTTGTACGACAGCTCGTCCAGCGCCGACTCCAGCGGAAACAGTCCCGACACGATGCCGGGGCCGCGCATCGGAGTCGGCGTGCCTATGTTGGTCGGCACGATCTGCTGATGCGTCTCGACATTGTCGCAGGCGTACATCATCGCCGTGACTCCCACGCAGTTCTCCACGAAGGTGTCCACCTGCGAAGTGGGTTGCTGCACGTCGTGCTGAATAGAGACGAGCTTGCCGTCCTGGCTTGCTCCCAGACGCACCCGCTGCTGCGTGAGCGGACGATGCCCCACCGTGGTGAACATCAGCGCGCGCGGCACCTGCACCTGCACCGGCCGCTTCACCTGTTTGGCCGCCAGCGGAGCGAGCAGCGAATTCGGCCACGGAAACAGCTTGCCGCCGAAGCCCGATCCGCAGAAGGGCGAGATGACCGTGATGCGATCGAGCGGGATGTTCATCATCTCCGCGATGACGTGCTGATGATTCACAACGCCCTGGGTCGTCTCGTAGAGAGTCAGCCGATCGCCATCCCAGTCTGCGATGGTTGCATGCATCTCCATCGGGTTGTGCGTTTCCACGGGGATGACGTACGTCTCATCCACCTTGACGGGCGCGCTCTCAAAGGCCTGCGTCGCCTGCCCGCGCTCGTAATGCATGGTGCGCGGCATCGGAGGAGCGGGCGCGTCCGCCAGATCGATCACCGGCTTCTGCGTGTCATAGGTGACTTTCACCTTCGACGCCGCTTCCTGCGCCTGCGCGAACGTGTTCGCCACCACCAGCGCGACGTACTGGCCGTAGTAGTAGACCTTGTCGTCCTCAAACGGAGGACGCACCTCGCCTGCGCGGCTGTTCTGCTCGTAGTGCCCCGCCGGCCGGTAGAGCGGGGGAGTATTCCCGTGGTGCAGGATCGCCAGCACCCCCGGCATGCCCTCCGCTTTCGACGTATCGATATTCAGGATCCGCCCGCTGCCCACCGTGCTCCACACCGGGTAGCCGAAAGCAAGATTCTTCACCGGATGATCGAGCGCGTACTGCGCCGCTCCGGTCACCTTCTGCCGGCCGTCTACGCGCGTCACCCGCTGGCCAATGATCGATGTGCTCATGCCCCTTGCTCCCTCTCGTTTGCCTATGCCGATTCTGTCGTCGTCTTCAGCGCTCGCACCAGCCCGCGCTTTGCCAGCTCAATCTTGAATCCGTTGAATTTCAGCGGCTTCGCCTCAGCCATCGCCGCGTCGGCCGCCTTCCTGAACGTGTCCTCGTTCGCCGATTGTCCTTCCAGCGCGCGCTCCGCTTCGTGCGATCGCCAGGGCTTTGTCCCAACGCCGCCCAGCGCTATCCGCGCCCGCTCAATGCGGCCGCCGCTCACCTTCACCACCACCGCCGCTGACGCCAGCGCAAATTCATACTGGGCGCGATCCCGCAGCTTCAGATAATGCGAGCGCGTCCCGCTGGGCAGCGCCGGCAGCGTGACATGCGTGATCATTTCGCCTGGAGCCAGCACGTTCTCATGCTGCGGCGTGTCGCCCGGGACCAGATAAAAGTCGTTCAGCGCGATGGCGCGCTCGCCTTTCGGCCCGTTCGTGTGCACCGTCGCTTCCAGCGCCATCATGGCCACGGCCATATCCGACGGATGCACGGCCACGCACGCTTTCGACCCGCCCAGCACCGCGTGGATGCGATTGAATCCATCCAGCGCCGAACAGCCCGAGCCCGGATCGCGCTTATTGCACGCGTAATTCGTGTCGCGGTAGTAGTAGCAGCGCGTCTTCTGCAGCAGGTTGCCGCCCGTCGTCGCCATGTTCCGTAGCTGCGGCGAAGCTCCCGAGAGCAGCGCCTCCGACAGCACTGTGTACTTCTCCTTCACCGTGGCGTTCCATGCCAGATCGCTGTTGCGCACCAGCGCGCCGATCCGCAGCCCGCCATTCGGCTCCGGCTCAATCTTGTCCAGCGGCAGAAGATTGATGTCCACAACGGTTGTCGGCCGCAGCACGTTCAGCTTCATCAGATCGACCAGCGTCGTGCCGCCGGCGATGAACGTGCCATTCGAGCGCACCGCGCCTTCAACGCTCTTTGCCTGGCTGTAGCGAAAGACTTCCATAGCTTCGACTCCTTACGCGTCCTGGCGGCCGCGCGCCTGCTGCACCGCGGCGACAATGTTGGTGTAGGCTCCGCAGCGGCAGATGTTTCCGCTCATAGCCGCGCGCACCGCGTCGTCGTCCGAGGCGATCGGCTCGTGCAGCAGCGCCGTCGCCGACATGATTTGCCCCGGCGTGCAGTATCCGCATTGAAAACCATCGTGCTCGAGGAAAGCCTGCTGCACGGCATTGAGCTCGCCGTTTTGCGCCAGGCCTTCAATGGTCGTGATCTTGTCGCCCTGGTGCATCACCGCGAAGCTCAGGCACGAGTTCACGCGCCGCCCGTTCACATGGACCGTGCAGGCGCCACACTGTCCGTGGTCGCAGCCCTTCTTCGTCCCAAAGAGCTGCAGATGATCGCGCAGCGCATCGAGCAGGGTCACGCGCGGCTCCAGCATCACGCGGTAATTCCTGCCATTGACAGTCAGCGTCACAGGAACTGCGCCGGCTCCCGGCCTGCCTTCTGATTCCTTCTCGCCGCCTTCCGTCTGCGCCTGCGCCAGCGGAGACGCCGTGGCCGCTACTCCCGCCGCGCCCAGCTGCGCCAGAAACGAACGGCGTGAAAACCGGCCGAGGGCTGGCTTGCGCTCCGCAGCGCTGTCTTGTTCCGGGGATATCGATTCCGATTCTTTGGATGGATCCATTGCGGCTCCTTTGGCGGTTGGGGTGTGCGCCACGCGCCACGCGGCGCAGAAGCTGGAGCGATCATCCACTCTGATCGCGTGATTGTCTTTTGCTTGCGGCCTCAACCGGGGAGAGGCCAGGACTTACAAACCGAATAACACACTATCTTAAGACTGTCAGGACTGGGTTGCGTTGTGTGCAGGTGGAGCGGCCTTTTTCTTTCTCCGGCTGAGCACAAAAGCATTGTCGGTGCTGCGCCGCGTCGCTGTCGCCCGTTCGATCTTCCGCCAAAACGCCACAAAATAATCGATCGCCGAGAAGATCGATACCGCCGCCATGTAATAGATCCCGACCACGGCAAACAGATCCACCGGCACGATGAACCATCCGAAGTGCCACTCGTGCCAGCCGCGGTCCAGCACGGCCGCCACCACGGAAACAATCTGGATCACTGTCTTCAGCTTGCCAATGTCGCTGGCCTCGATCGTGAAGCCTTCCGTCGAGGCAATCGAGCGCAGTCCGCTCACCAGGAACTCGCGCCCAATCACCACCACCACGATCCACGGCTTCACCACGTGCGGGTTGAATTCCACCAGCGCCACGTAGGCCGACGTAATCAGCAGCTTGTCCGCGATGGGATCGAGCAGCATGCCCATGGTGGTGATCTGGCCGCGGCTCCGCGCCAGATACCCATCAATGCCATCGGAAATGGAAACGAGGATAAAGAATAAGGAAGCAATCACTTCCTGTTCGCCGTGCCAGCCGCCGTGCGGGAAATGCGGCGAAAGCATCCAGATGAGCACGGGGACGCAGAAAATGCGGCCCATCGTGATGGAGTTGGGCAGGTTCACGGGAGGGCGCCCCTGCTGCCATTATGCACCCGCGGCATCCACCCCAGAGCCTGGCAACGGCTCGCAGCCGATCGGCTCAGAGCGAATACTGGTTGCGATCCTTGTCGGCTCGCCGCTCGAGCGCCAGCTGAATCAGCCGGTCGATCAGCTTCGGATAGGGTACCCCGGACGCCGCCCACAGTCGCGGGTACATGCTGATCGACGTAAATCCCGGCAAAGTGTTGATCTCGTTCACGTAGATGCGCCCGGATTTCCCCGGCTCCATCAGGAAATCCACCCGCGAGAGGCCCGCGCAGTCGCAGGCCTGAAAAGCCCGGATCGCCATCTCCCGGACCTGCTTTGTCTGTTCCCTGGTCAGCTTCGCCGGCACGATGAGGTCGGAGCCCTCGCTCAGGTACTTCGCCTCGTAATCGTAGAACTCCTTGATGGGTACCACTTCTCCCACCACCGACGCCTCGGGATCATCGTTGCCCAGAACCGCGACCTCCAGCTCGCGCGGCTTGCCTTTCGCGCCGCCTACCCCCTGTTCCACGACGATCTTGCGGTCGAACTGCGCAGCCATCTCGATGGCCGGTCCCAGCTCTTTGCCGTTGTGCGCCTTGCTGATACCCACCGACGATCCCAGATTGGCCGGCTTCACAAACAGCGGGTACCGCA
>DATGJK010000350.1:0-4358 GCA_035295245.1 Acidobacteriaceae bacterium | reverse complement strand
GATGGCGTAGTGCTGCCGGTACTCCATCTGAACGGCTACAAGATTGCCAATCCGACGATAATGGGACGCATGCCACAACAGGAACTGGAGTGGCTGTTCCGGGGTTATGGATGGACTCCGCATTTCGTGGACGGCGACGATCCGCAGGCCATGAATCCCCTGATGGCGGCTACGCTGGAGCGCTGTATCGAGGAGATTCGGACGATCCAGCGGGAGGCGCGAGAGGAAGGCAAGCTGACGGGCGGAACACAGGGTTATCCCCGATGGCCGATGATCGTGCTGCGCACGCCGAAGGGCTGGACAGGGCCGAAGGAAGTGGATGGGCACAAGGTGGAAGGATTCTGGCGCGCACACCAGGTGCCAATCCTGGAAGTTGCCGAAAATCCGCAGCATCTGAGGCTGCTGGAAAACTGGCTGCGCAGCTACAAGCCAGAGGAGTTGTTCGACATAGAAGGGCGGCCGGTGCAGGAGTTACTGGACCTGGCGCCCGAGGGCGAGCGTCGGATGACCGCCAATCCGCATGCGAATGGAGGCAAACTGCGGAAGCCGCTGCGCATGCCGGATTTTCGCGATTACGCCCTTAAGGTAGAGCCGGGCAAGGAATATGCGGGATCGGCGGAGGTGCTGGCGCATTTCCTGCGCGATGTGATGCGGAATAATCCGACCAACTTCCGCGTTTTCGGGCCGGATGAAACCGCGTCGAACCGGCTGCAGGCGATCTACCAGGCGAGCCCGAAGACATGGATGGAGGAGATTATTCCGGAGGACGCGGACGGCACGGAGATTGCTCCGGACGGCCGTGTGATGGAGATGCTCAGCGAGCACACCCTCGAAGGATGGTTCGAAGGCTATGTGCTGACGGGCCGTCATGGATTCTTCTCGACGTATGAGGCGTTCGTGCACGTGATCGACTCGATGTTCAACCAGCACGCCAAATGGCTGGAGAAGTCAAAGACCGAGCTCCGATGGCGCGCGTCGGTGTCGTCGATCAATCTGCTGATCACCTCCGTGGTGTGGCGGCAGGATCACAACGGCTTCTCACATCAGGATCCCGGTTTCCTAGATGTAGTGGCCAACAAGAGCGCGGAGGTGACGCGCATCTATTTGCCGCCGGATGCCAATTGCCTGCTGAGCGTGGCGGATCACTGCCTGCGCAGCCAGGATTATGTGAACGTGATCGTCGCGGACAAACAGCCGCACCTGCAGTTCCTGAACATGGAGCAGGCGATCGATCACTGCACGAAGGGCATTGGCATTTGGGACTGGGCAAGCACCGATGAAGGCAAGGAACCGGATGTGGTGCTGGCGTGCGCCGGCGACATCGCCACGATGGAGACGCTGGCCGCGACGGCCATCCTGCGGGAGCGCTTCCCTGATCTGAAGATTCGGTTCGTCAATGTCGTGGATCTGTTCCGGCTGCAGCCAGAGTCGGAGCATCCCCATGGACTGACAGACCGGGATTTCGATTCGCTGTTCACGAAGGACAAGCCGGTCATCTTCAACTTCCACGGTTATCCGCTGCTGATTCACCGGCTGACCTACCGGCGCACGAATCACGACAACATCCACGTGCGCGGATACAAGGAAAAGGGCAACATCAACACGCCGCTGGAACTGGCGATCGTCAACAACGTGAGCCGGTTCAATGTGGCGATTGACGTGATCAACCGTGTGCCGCGTCTGCGCGACGTGGGCTCGCATACGCAGGAGTGGCTGCGAGACCAGATCACCGACAGCATCAACTACGCGCATACGAACGGGATCGACCGGGAGGAAATCCGCAACTGGACCTGGCCGTTATGAGGGCGCTGAGGGCAACGGTATGAGTCGGTGCGGCGCCATCCTCGCCGTGAACAGCGGATCTTCATCGCTGAAATTCGGGCTCTACCGGTCGTCCCAGGGAGATCCGGAGCTGGTGCTCGCGGGCGGAGCGACAGGCATTGGGCACAGCAACGGCAATCTGCAGATCAAAGACTCCGGCGGGAAGAAGCTCGTCGACGAGGCATACAAGCTCAGCTCGCAGGGCGAGGCGATGAAGGAGATCCTCGATTTCATCGCAAGGCAAACCGGAGGCAAGCCCGATGCCGTCGGTCATCGCATGGTTCATGGTGGCCCGCACCTGCGCGAGCACCAGCGCATCACGCCCGATCTGCTGCGCACCCTGGAAGCGGCCACGCAGTTCGCCCCGATTCACATTCCTGCTGCGCTGAAGCTTCTTCGCGAGACGGAGAAGCTGCTGCCTGGCGTACCGCAGTATGCCTGCTTTGACACGGCCTTTCATCGCACCATGCCCGAGCGCGCTCGACACTTTCCGCTGCCGCACCGCCTCTATGACCTGGGCGTCGAGCGTTTCGGCTTCCACGGCCTCTCGTACGAGTCGATGGTGGCTCGCCTGGGTCCTGACATCCCAGAGCGCGTCGTGGGCGCGCACCTCGGCTCCGGCGCCAGTTTGGTAGCGCTCCGCAAAGGCATCTCCATCGACACCAGCATGGGCATGACGCCCGTCGGCGGCGTCCCCATGGCGACGCGCAGCGGCGACTTCGATCCCGGTGTCGTGCTGTTCCTCATGCGTACCGAGCAGCTCTCCGCCGATGCCCTCGAATCGCTCCTCAACAAGGATTCGGGCCTGGCGGCGCTCTCCGGAGGCGAGTCGGACATGCGCCTCATCGAGCAATGTGCAGCGCAGGGCGACCCAAAGGCGCAACTTGCGCTCGACGTTTTTGCGCATGCTGTGCGGAAGATGATCGGTGCGTATGCCGCTGAGCTGGGCGGCCTGGATCTGCTGGTCTTCACGGGCGGCATCGGCGAGCACGATGCCTCGATGCGGAACCGCATCTGCCAGGGACTGGAATTTCTGGGGATCACAAGCGGCGATCCGGCGATGTGCGCGAAGGTCCGAGTGATGGAGAGCCAGGAGGAACTCCAGATCGCGCGGATCACGTGTCGGCTGCATTCTTAGCTCCTGGCATTCCCTAAGTTCGCGAGTGCAGGTTGACGCTGATTGTTGCGAACACGAATAATAAAGAGTTCGCCTTTTCATCGAATCCGCTTTATCCGCAACGAGGACTGACCGGAATCCAATCCGTAGAGGAATGCTGAACGTGATCAAGCTGAATAATGCTGGGTGGGCCCGATGAGCACCGCAGTCGCTGGCCCGCACGAATCCCGGGCGCCGGGTTTCTGGCAATCCACCAATGGCAAAAAGGCAGTGATGGCGGTGACGGGAGTGATCCTGTTTCTGTTCATCATTGGCCATTTGCTTGGCAACCTGCAGGTCTATGAAGGCCCGGGACCGCTGAATGCATATGGCCGGTTCCTGAAGAACACGGGCGAGCTGCTGTGGCTGGTTCGCGGAGTACTTCTGCTCTGCGTGGGCTTGCATATTCTGGCGACCGTGCAGCTGGCGCTGCGTAACCAGAAAGCGCGGCCTACCGGCTACAAGGTAAAGAAGTCGGTGAAGTCGAACTACGCCGACCGGACGATGTACTGGAGCGGGCCGATTATCCTGGCGTTTGTGATCTTTCACATCCTCGAGTTCACAGCAGGGACGATTCATCCAGAGTCGCAGTTCATCGAAGGCGACGTCTATCACAATGTCGTCGCCGGGTTCCGGGTGTGGTGGGTTTCGGCGTGGTACATCTTCTCGATGATCCTGCTGGGCTTCCATCTGCGGCACGGGTTGTGGAGCATGTTCCAGTCGCTGGGCTACAACCATCCGCGACACACACCGGTTCTGCAGCAGGCGGCGCTCTGGATCACGGTAGCCATTGTGGCCGGATACACTTCGATTCCGATCTCGGTTCTCGTGGGGCTGGTGCGATGAAACTCGATGCAAGAATTCCTTCGGGACCGATTGAGCAGGCCTGGGACACAGCTCGGTTCGAGATGAAGCTGGTGAATCCGGCGAACAAGCGCCGGCACCAGCTCATCGTGGTGGGATCGGGGCTGGCCGGCGGTTCGGCTGCAGCGACGCTGGGCGAACTGGGCTACAACGTCAAGTGCTTCTGCTTCCAGGATTCGCCGCGGCGGGCGCACTCGATTGCGGCGCAAGGCGGCATCAACGCGGCAAAGAATTATCAGAACGACGGCGATAGCATTTACAGGCTCTTCTACGACACGGTGAAGGGCGGCGACTTCCGCGCGCGCGAGGCGAATGTTTATCGCCTCGCTGAGAACAGCGTCAAGATCATCGACCAGTGCGTGGCGCAAGGTGTGCCCTTCGCGCGCGAGTACGGCGGATCGCTGGAGAACCGGTCGTTTGGCGGAGCGCAGGTGTCGCGCACCTTTTACGCTCGCGGGCAGACCGGGCAGCAATTGCTGCTGGGCGCCTATCAGGCGCTGGAAAGGCAGATCGATGC
>DATGJK010000349.1:0-8420 GCA_035295245.1 Acidobacteriaceae bacterium | reverse complement strand
CGTCTGGCTGTTGTACCAGGCGTCGAGCAGCACCTTTTTGCCGACCCCCAGTGTCGCGTCGGGCGCGAGGTCCATTTCACTGGCGGCGAGCAGAAACGCGCCCACGCCTTTGGGATCGTTGCTCACCACCGGCGAGGAAATGTAATACGCGTAACTGCCATCGCGGTACGGCACTCCCCCCAGGCCGGCGACCTGCACGGTCCCGGTCAGCGTTACGGAGCCGTCAGCATCGGTTTTAACGAAGTGCGTCTGGATGCCACGCCAGCCGCGCTTCGCGTTGGCCATATACGAGCGCGGCAGATAACCGAAGCGCACTCCCCGGGCCAGCGCGTACGTGAACATGCACGAGGCCGAGGACTCCAGGTAATTGTCCTTCGCGCCGGGTTTGTCCAGCACCTGATACCAGAGGCCGCTCTTCGGATCCTGCACGCGCACGACGGCGGCTGCGGTGCGCTGCAGGATGGCGACCAGTTGCGCGCGCCCGGGATCATCCTGCGGATAATACTGCAGCGTATCGACCAGAGCCATCATGTACCAGCCCATGGCGCGTCCCCAGAAATTCGGTGAGTGGCCGGTTTGTTTGTTCGCCCAGGACTGCTGCTTCGACTCATCCCAGCCGTGATAGAGCAGGCCGGTTTCGGGATCGCGCGCGTGCTGCTCGATGAGCACGAACTGATGCGTGATCTCCTGCCGATCCTGCGGCTCCCCGAAAACCGAGGCGTACTCGGCGAAGAACGGCTCGGCCATATACAGCCCATCGAGCCACATCTGGTTGGGGTAAATCTGCTTGTGCCAGAATCCGCCTGACGCATTCTTCGGCTGATGCGCCAGTTGCTCGCGCAGAGTTTTCGCGGCCAGGTAATACTGCTTCTTCTGCGTCACGCGATACAGGAGCAGAAGTTGGCGCCCCAGCAGCACGTTATCCAGCGAGAAGGCCTGCGCATCGTAGGTGCTGATTGTGCCATCCGCGCCAACGAAGGGATCGACCGACTGCTGGATGTACTGGTAGTAGCGTCGGTCGGCGGTGTTATACCAGGCCGCGTCGAAGCCGTCGAGCAGCGTACCCAGTTCATAAGCCCATTTTGAAGGCTTGCCCGGCGTAAGGTGACCCTGCGGCCAGCGCTGGATTGCCGCATCGGCTATCCGCCGCGACCACGGCTGGGGTGCGGCGTTCTGGGCGGCAGCGGAGGCGGCCAGGGTGACACCGGCGACGAGTCCGGTGAGCGCAGATCGTAGGACGTGTTTCATGCGAACGTCTTCTGTGTATCAGAAGCACAGCTCGTCCGTCCGCAGGACGATGGCAACCGTCCCGCTGTGAGGAACCGGCTCGACGGTCGTGGCGCAGTTCATTGAGAGTCTGCGGGACATAATGGGAGTCGCAGATGGGCAGACTCGAGGCGGTTCGCACCCGCAAAGGAGGAGGGCCCGGCGGCATGCGCCTGCAAACCGCCGGGACAGCATGGGATCAGGAGCCGATGGATTTGACCGGGAACCATCCGTAGACGGCAGAGAGGATGCCGACGGCGGCGACGCCGGTCAGCACGCCCTTCCACGCGTAATTCAATGGCGCAAAGATGGCGGCGGCAGCCGCCGCAGAGCCGATTCCGTAGCGCATCTGCTGTTCAGTCTGGCTCATGCGAAAGCTGGTGGAGATTTCGTTCATGACATCGGTCATAGATCTTCCTTTCGGAGCGAGGTAAACACCTCTGAATTCGCTTTCTGCTTTTACAAAATCTGATGCATTGGCAGCAGGTAGCGAAGTCCGAAAGGAGGCGGATTTATCCAGCAACTCAGGGCCGGCGTGATGAACTGAGCAAACCATCGGCCACTCCGTTGTGGAAACAGCGGAATCCGGCGTTGCAGGTCAGTATTCGCATGCCCCGCCGAATCGCCTCAGATGAACCGTTCTTCCAGCTCAATCGCCCGCGGGAAGAGAATATTGTTTTCCAGATGGACGTGACGGTGCAGATCGCGCTCGAACTCTGCGAGCGACTGGTAGAAGCCGCGATACGTCGGGCATGCACCGTCTGGTGCGGTATAGTCTCCGCTCTGCTGGCGCATTTCCGCCATGATCGATCCTGCCGCATCATGCTCGGCCATCATCATGCGGATCGGGTTCCTGACCGTACCGAAGCAGCCCAGCGAAGGCGGCCCACAGGTGGCAATGTTCCGCTCCAGCTTGGTGATGTACGGAAACAGGACCAGCTCTTCCTTGCCCATGTGCTGCGTCATCTCTTCGCAGATCGTCTCGGTCAGGTCTTTGATCCGCAGCAGTTCCGGGTGAGTCTCGCCATGTCGCGCGGCCACCTTGCCCGCGAAGAACTGCAGGCGCGGGATTTCAGCGCGCACATACGCGTGGTGCTTGCTGATAATGTGCTCGCAAAGTGCCCCCAGCGGAGCGGTTGACCAGTCGGTCCCGCCGGGCTCGGCAGGTACATCCGCAGCACTGAGAGCGGCCAGCACCGCGGACATCTCGAGGGCCCGTTCTTCGCAGGCCTGCGCCAGCGGCTTGCGGCCACCGCAGCAATAATCAATTCCAAACTTTTCAAAAACGCGAATCGCCGCCGGGTTCTCAAGCGCGATGTCGCGGACCGTTGTTTCAGCCGTCGCCATATTTCCTCCTGTACCTTCTAAACTGCCGCAGGCCGGATTCCGCTGCTGCGACTTAAGTCACTGGACCGTCATTGCCGCGCCAATTACGTAGAATTGGCGCAATGTCCGAAGCCAGCGTCGTCTCCTCTCTTGCTTCCGTGCCGCTCTTCTCGGGGCTGTCTCCCGAGGAGGTGCGCCTGCTGGCCGCGCGCTTTGTGCGCCGCCATTTTTCTGCCGGTGAACTGCTGTTTTCTGAAGGCGATCCCTGCCGCGGGCTGTACATCATCGACTCGGGCCGGCTGCGCATCTTCAAAAGCTCCGCGAGCGGGCGCGAGCAGGTGCTTGCTGTGGAGGGACCGGGCAGCTCCGTCGCTGAGTTGCCGGTCTTCGACGGCGGCTCCTATCCCGCCTCGGTGAGCGCAGTGGATGACGCGCAGATCCTGTTCATTTCCCGCCAGGATTTGCGGGCCTTCTGCCTGGAGCACCCGGAAGTTGCGCTGAAAATGCTTGCCGTGGTGGGAGCACGACTGCGCCGGCTGGTCGGCATCATCGAGGAGCTTTCGTTTACGACCATCCGCCAGAGGCTGGTGGCGACCCTGGTGCGGCTGGCTCAGACCGCGGGCAGGCGAACGGAGCATGGCATCGAGTTCGAGCTGCCCGGCACGCATCAGGAAATGGCGAATCAGCTTGGAACCGTGCGGGAGCTCGTGTCGCGCAACCTGATGCGGCTGCAGGCCGAAGGCCTCGTTCAAGTGAATGCCCGCAGCATTATCGTCCGCGATCTGCAAGGGCTTTCAGCCCTGCTCGAAGAATGAGGTGAGGAAGGGCCGGCTGCCCCGACCGACCGGTGCGTGACTAATGTCACTGCTGCCACGATCTTCGCCCTGCGACGCTGGAACAGGTGAATCATGGCAGCCTTCCCCATCGTCGATGACCGCGCAGCGCTTCTCGCACTAGAGCACCGCAAAAGCCGGCTCCTCCGCTTCTGGATCGTGACCGGACTGTTCTTCATGGTGCTGCCCGGCACGGTCCTTGGTTTTACGAACCTGCTTGCGATCAGTGCTCATCACGGCCTCGGCAGCCTGTCTGCTGCGTGGATTCAGGCCCACGGCTTTTCTCAGGTCTTCGGCTGGATCGGCAGCTTTGTGCTCGGCATCGGCTTTTATTCGCAACCGCATACGCGGGCCAACCGCAGCCGGCTACCCTGGTTCTGCTGGGCCTTCTGGACGACGGGCCTGGTGCTGCACTGGCTCGCAGCTGCCTACCTTATTGCCTGGCGCTTGACGCTGCCGGTTTCGGGATTGCTGCAACTTGCTGCCGTCCTGCTGTTCCTGCACGCAGCCCGCCAGCACAAGCTGCCCGCATCGGGTGAGGCCGCCGGCACGAAGCCGCGGATTGAGCCCTGGATGCAGGCGGTTCTTTTCAGTAACGCCGCGCTGCTGATCGCCCTCATCATCAATCTTGTTGAGGCGATCCACCTTGCGCGCAGCGGTTCCGCACCGGAGATTCCGCACAATTTTGACCAGAGCTTCCTCGTGCTGCTCGGATGGGGATTTCTCGCTCCGCTGGTCTGGGGATTCTCGGCACGCTGGCTGCCGATTTTCCTGGGCGTTGCGCCCGTGCGTGGCAGAATGCTGCAGGCCGCTGTGCTGATCGATCTGATCGGCGTGACGTTCGGCATGGCGCATTTCACGCGGGCGATGGCCCCACTGCTGGCTTGCTCAGCCGTTTTGGCTGCAGGATCGATTCGGGTCTTCGAGCGGCCGGAGCGGCCCGCAAAGACCATCGGCCTGCACCGCAGCTTCCCCGTTTTCCTGCGCATCGCCTATGCGTGGAGCGTCGCTGCTGCGCTGCTCGGGATCTGGGCGGCGTGGTCGGATGTGCACGGCGGCATCTGGGGCGGATCGCGGCACGCGCTTACGGTGGGCTTTGCGGCCATGATGGTGATGACGGTCGGCCCGCGGATTCTGCCACACTTTGCCGGCGTGCGCGGGATCTGGAGCCGCAGCCTGATGTTTGCCACGCTGCTGCTGCTCTGCGCCGGATGCACACTGCGCGTCACGATGGAGCCGCTGGCTTACGAGGGCCTGGCATCGTTGGCGTGGAAGGTGCTGCCCCTCTCCGGGTGTCTGGAACTGGGCGCGGTGGTGTGTTTTGCGCTGCAGATGGTGCTGACGTTTGTGCTCGAGCCGAGTATCTTCGCAGCTACGGAATCCTGATCTGTCTATAGAAATTCCTTATTCGCGGATTTAGCTCGGCGACGTTACGGTGTGACATCCGTCACGTTCCGCTGCTGCCGTTTCCGTGCAGCATAACGAAAGCAAAGACTCCCCAGCCTGTGACTTAAGTCCCTGCGCTGCCTTTGACTTCACAGTAGTTTCAAGTCACAACGCGCTCTGGCTTCGAGCGCCGCGGACTCTTTTCTTATGAGGAAGACATATGTCCTATAAGCGTTATTGGATCGCCCTCACCATTGTTCTTGTCGGCTCCTTCGCCGTGCTGGGCGGCGTGGGACGCAAAATGATCAGTCAGGCTCCCCCGCTGCCGGACGTCTACACCACAGACGGCCATCTTCTCTTTACCGGCTCCACCATCACCGACGGCCAGGGCGTCTGGCAGTCGATCGGCGGCCAGGAAATCGGCACAGTGTGGGGGCACGGCGCGTATGTGGCTCCGGACTGGACCGCGGACTGGCTGCACCGCGAAAGCCTGTTCCTGCTGGACCGCTGGGCGCAGCAGCAGGGCGCGGCGAATTTTGCTGCCGCCAGCTTCGACCAGCAGGCGGCGCTCAAGGCACGGCTCGTGCGTGTGATGCGGACGAACACATACGATGCCGCGGCGAAGCGGATCGTCGTGACTGAGGATCAGGCGGCGGCGTTCCGCACACTGGCGTCGTACTATGCCGATGTCTTCAGCACTGGACGCAAGGAGTATGCCATTCCTGCAGGGTCGCTGAAGGATCCTGTGAAGCAGCAGCAGATCGCGGCGTTCTTCTGGTGGACATCGTGGGCAGCGCACACCGAGCGGCCTGGCAGCAGCATCTCTTATACAAACAACTGGCCGCATGAGCCGCTGGTCGCCAACGATGTCCCGTCTTCGGCGACTCTGTGGAGCATTCTGAGCTTCATCCTGCTGCTGGCCGGAATCGGCGGACTGGTCTGGTGGTATGCGTCGCGCGAAAAGACGGACTTCCATCCGGCCTTTCCTGCGAAGGACCCGTTCCTGAGCTTGACAGCCACTCCCAGCCAGCGCGCGACTCTCAAGTACTTTTTCGTGGTGATCGCGTTGTGGGGAGTGCAGATCATCATGGGCGCAATCACGGCGCACTACGGCGTGGAAGGCAGCGGCTTCTACGGTCTTCACATCGACAAAATCCTGCCTTACGCGGTGACGCGCACCTGGCACCTGCAGCTGGCGATCTTCTGGATTGCAACCTCGTGGCTGGCCACCGGGCTCTATGTCGGCCCCGCGGTGACAGGGCACGAGCCGAAGGGGCAGCGGCTGGGCGTCAACCTGCTCTTCGGAGCGCTGGTGCTGGTGGTCGGCGGATCGCTGGCCGGGGAGTGGATGGGCATCGAGCAGAAGCTCGGAAACCTGTGGTTCTGGTTCGGCAGCCAGGGATACGAGTATGTTGACCTGGGCCGCTTCTGGCAGATTCTACTGTTCGTCGGACTGGTGCTCTGGCTCTTCCTGATGGTGCGCTCGCTAAAGCCCGCGCTGGTGCAGCGCAGCGAGAGCCGCCCGCTGATGGTGCTGTTTCTCATTTCGAGCATTGCCATTCCGCTCTTCTATGCCGCCGGCCTGATGTACGGCCAGCGCACGCAGTTGGTGACCGCCGAGTACTGGCGCTGGTGGGTGGTTCACCTGTGGGTAGAAGGCTTCTTTGAGGTATTTGCAACCGTCGTGATTGCATTCCTTTTCACGCGGCTTAACCTGCTGGAAATCCGGTCGGCGACGCGGGCGGTGCTGTTCTCGACGACAATCTTCCTGTCGGGCGGCATCATCGGCACCTTCCACCATCTGTACTTCGCCGGATCGACGCCGGCAGTGATCGCTCTGGGCGCTGTATTCAGTGCGATGGAAGTGGTTCCGCTGACTCTGATCGGCTACGACGCCTGGGAAAACATCCGGCTGGCGCGCGGCACGAGCAACGCCCGGTGGGTGGCGAACTACAAATGGCCGATCTACTTCTTCGTCGCCGTGGCGTTCTGGAACATGGTGGGCGCGGGGCTGTTTGGCTTCCTCATCAACCCGCCCGTCGCCCTCTATTACATGCAGGGACTCAACCTGACGCCGGTCCACGGACACACCGCTCTCTTCGGCGTATATGGCATGCTCGGCCTCGGTCTGACGCTCTTCTGCCTGCGGGCGCTTCGTCCCGGTCTGCAGTGGAAGGACCGCCCGCTGAAGCTGGCCTTCTGGTGCATCAACCTGGGGCTTACCTTCATGGTGGTTCTCAGCCCGTTGCCGATCGGTATTCTGCAGGCGATGGCTTCCATTCAACAGGGCACCTGGTATGCGCGTTCCGCCGAGTTCCTGCAGACGCCCTCCATGCAGTTCCTGCGCTGGATGCGAGTGCCCGGCGACGTGCTCTTTTCGCTGGGGGCGGCAATCCTCGGCCTGTTTGTTATCGGCCTGATCACCGGCCACTCGTACCAGAAGCCGGCCCTGGTGGAGGAGGAAGCAGGCGTTCTGGTTGCAGGCGACTAGCTCGCCTGGAGCGCAGGCGTGGCGGAGTCCGGAAAGGACTCCGCCGTTTTCTTCTGGAGCCTCGATGTGGTGGCCGGGTTACGCCGCTCGCGCAAGCCAGCTTTTCATGGTGCCCGCATCAACCAGGCCAGCCTGTTGGAACTGAAGATTACCCCGGGAAAACACAGCGAAGTTGGGAATTCCCTGCACACGGAAGCGAGCGGCGAGCTCCGGGAACTGTTCGGTGTCAACCTTGAGCACGACAGCCTGGCCGGCGAGGTCTCGCGCTACCTGAGTGACGTGCGGAGCGGCCATGCGGCAGGGTCCGCACCACGCGGCCCAGAAATCCACCAGGACCGGGACTTTGCTGTCGCGCACGATCTCATCGAATTCCTCAGGACCGACGGCGAGGGGCTCTGCAAGCGGGGGCAGCGGAGTTTTGCAGGAGCCGCATCGTCCCGTGTCGGAGAGATGTTTGGCGGGAATGCGATTAGGTCGTCCGCAGGACGGGCAGTTTCGGATGACAGGCATAGCCAGGGCCTCCGGGCAGCAAGCAATACCATTTTCATCCATGATGCGTGTCCGAGGCAGTGCGGGCACGCAACTGCTCATCGCCTCATGGGGCATCGGGCGAGAGGACACAGGTCGCATGGAGAGTGGTATTGGCTGACGACGTCCTTCGGCGCCAGGCCCACGAGGCCCGAGATGGACTTCATCGGACGCATGAGCAGAGACGGGGTGAGGTCCACTTCCACCGCGCACGCCGGCACAAGCTGGAAAAGCTTCCGCTGCTCAGCGATGCTCATGCCGCAGTAGCCGGGACTGTAACGCAGGGTCAATTCCTGGCCATCGTTAAGGTGGCGCCGGATGCGCTTCATCAAAGCACCGGCGGCGGACTCTGCTGCCCAGGAGCCCAGCGCATCCATGACCCACGCAAAGAATGCGTCGCCATTCCTGGCGGCTGCGCCGGAAAGATGCGAAATATCCTCACCCACCGTTACGACGAAGGCAGCCACGCGCTGCGATTGCTGGAGGAACTCCCCGATTTTTCCTGAGATGGTGACGCCGCCCACCTGCAGCGAGTGTTCCGTCTGACGGGTTACCGCGTAAATGGCGTAGACTCCGCGGGGCTGGAGCGA
>DATGJK010000348.1:0-5747 GCA_035295245.1 Acidobacteriaceae bacterium | reverse complement strand
CTTCCAGTTCCTCGGGGTGCCGGCCATTCTCGGTCGCGGCCTGCAGCCTTCCGACGCCATCGACGGGCACGATCCGCAGCCGATCGTGGTCCTCGGGCACAAATTTTGGGAACGCCACTTCCGCAGCGACCCCGGCGTCGTCGGACAGACCATTCAGCTGATGCGGAAGAACTACATGATCGTCGGTGTGGCCGCGCCTCGCTTTACCTGGGGCGACGGCGACGTGTATCTGCCGCTCAAGGTCACGAACGATCCCGTCCGCAGCTTCTATGTGGGTGTTCGCCTCAAGCCGGGCATTACACACGCACAAGCCAACGCCGCCCTGCAGCCGCTGATCGAGCAGTTTGCCAAAGAAACGCCGAAGCATTTTCCGGCCGGCTCATTGAAGCTCCATGTCGAGGGTCTGAACGAGAGGTTCGTGCGCGAGATGGGCGGCACCATTGCCCTGCTCTTCGGCTCGGTTGCTCTGCTTTTGCTCATCGGCTGCGGGAACGTCTCCATCCTGCTGCTGGCGCGCGCCTCAGCGCGAGAGCAGGAGTTTGCCGTCCGCTCGGCGATCGGGGCCAGCCGCAGTCGACTCATCCGGCAGTTGCTCACGGAAGCGCTGATGATGTCGCTGGCCGGAGCGGTCCTCGGGCTTGGCCTCGCCTACAAGCTGCTCGCGTTCATCGTGGCCAATCTGCCGGAGTATTCGTTCCCGCACGAAGCTTCAATCCACATCAATACCCCGGTGCTGGCGTTCTGCATGCTGGTGGCGGTCGGTACCGGCGTCCTCTTTGGACTCTCGCCCGCGTGGCAGCTTTCGCGGCCGGAGATCAGCCACGTGATGCAGTCGAGCACCCGCAGGTCCACACAGGGCGTGCGCGGGCGCCGCATGCATGGCCTGCTCATCGCAACGCAGATTGCGCTGACGCTGCTCATGCTCGCCGGCGCTGGGGCGGCCATCGAGGGCTTCGTGCGCCTGGCGCATCGGCCGCTCGGCTACGATCCCCACCACATTATGTCCGTCGGCATTCCCATCCATGACGGCACTTACAAGACGTGGGCGGAACGCGCGGCCTACTTCGAGCGGCTGCACGACGCAGCCAATGGAATTCCCGGCGTAGAAAGCTCCGCCATCTCCAGCAATGCCACGCCTCCTTCCAATGGCTTCAACGCGAAACTCGAAATTCTCGGCAAACCGGCAGCAAGCGACCAAACCTTCCGCTTCAACATCGTCAGCCGTGAGTACTTCCCCGTCCTGAGAATTCCGCTGGTGCGCGGCCGCCTCTGGGATGCCGCTGAGGAGCATCGCGGAGCGGCCATGATGGTGGTCAACCAGAGCTTCGTCCAACGGTACTTCCCGACCGAGGATCCGATTGGACATTCCGTGAAACTCCCGGAGATCACGGCGGCGCCTCCGTACCGGCTCACCGCGCCGGGTGGCGAGGGCCCGGTGACGATCATCGGCGTCGTGGCCGACAAGCTGAATGACGGCCTCGATAAACCTGTCCTGCCCGAAGGGTTCGTGCCCTACACGATGATGATGGGCATGTATACGCAGATCCTGGTGCGAGCCTCTTCCGGGTCGCCGCTGACGCTGCTGCGCTCCGTGCAGCTGAACGTGAACGCCATTGACCGCGATCAACAGACCAACGGCGAGGTGCGCGACCTGGAACACTGGATCACACGAGAGCCGGAATGGGCGCGCGGAGAGCTCGTGTCGTGGCTCTTTGGCGCGTTCGCCACGCTGGCTCTGGCGCTGGCCGCCGTGGGGCTGTACAGCGTCGTCTCGTATCTCGCGGTGCAGCGCACCAACGAGTTCGGCATCCGCATCGCTCTGGGCGCAGGGCGCGGCGATGTGCTGGGCATCGTGTTCCGATCCACCGCGGTCAGCGTGGGCGTGGGCATCCTCAGCGGCCTTGTGCTGACCGTGGCGCTGAATCGCGTGCTGGCCGCATGGTCAGCGGACAGCGCACGCGACCCGTTGCTGCTGGCAGCAGCCACCGGAGTCCTTTCGCTGGTAGCCACAGCAGCCTGCGCGCTCCCGGCCTGGCGCGCTGCCGGTGTCGATCCCATGACGGCCATACGCTACGAATAGCCGGCAAACTGGAGTGTCTGACTCACCTCCTCGTGCGCTGAGCTCTGCGGGCTTATGGGATCCTGCAAAGCACTCGCAAAAAACATCTCGGTTATTCCCCGCGGAACTTCTTGCGTCAGCAGGCACGGAACCAGACAGCCGTCTGGAGCGTACTGGAATCCGAGGAATGTTATGCATCGACCCATTCTCGCGCTGCTCTCGGCGACTGTCCTGGCCTCTGCTGTCTCGTTTGCGGTTCCATGCTTCGCGCAGAATTCTGACTTCAACCTCAACATGCATGCGAATTCGCATGCGACGGCGAAGGATATTGGACTGCCGGTCTATCCGGGAGCAACGCCGTTCCGGGACAAGGACAGTGACTCGTCATCCGCGGATCTGGGGCTGATCCTGAACAGCTTTCATTTCAACCTGAAGGTGGCGAGCTTTGTAACCACCGACTCGCCGGAGCGCGTGCTCGCGTTTTACCGCAAGCCGCTTTCGAAATACGGCGAGGTGCTGGAGTGCAACCACGGGAAGCCCGTAGGCTCGCTCACCGTGACCCAAAGCGGGTTGACCTGCGGCGACAAGAACGGCGGCATGACGGTCAATGGAAGCGATATGGGGGACGAGTTGCGGGCCGGAACGCCGGAGCAGTTCCGCATTGTCGGCATTGACAGCACCGATTCCGGGCAGACGAAGTTTGGACTGGTTGCGATCGTTCTTCCCAAAGACAAGGACGAGAAATAGGCGCCCCCTCACCGTTCCGTCCTCGCAGGAACATTCCAATCGACCAACCGCGCCTGACCTCCCGCGCATCGAAAACCGTCTGGACGCGTCAGTTGCGCTCTGAGTCGCAGAGTTGTGTCTGTCCCGAATCGCACAGAAGCCACGCTCTGACCCAGACAACACTCATCAAAGCGCAGAGGGGCCTGGCGCGACGAATTCGAGAGCCGACTGGCCGAAAAGGAGAGGGATGAGGCCCTGTTTTCTAATTCTGGATGATGAGTTTCCCGGCAGCATCTCATCGCGCAAACTGGTCATCGAGAGCGCCAAGCTGAACGTCATCACCGCTTACAGCCCGGACGAGGCGATCGAGACTCTCCATCGCTTTCCCAATGTCACCGGTGTCGTCATCAACGTGCAGATGCATGGAAAGAAGACCTGTCGCCAGGTAATCGACGGCTTGCGCGAGGTGCACAGCGGCGTTCCGATCATTACCGTCTCGCCCAGCGGCTACGACCGCTGCGGCGGCGAGCAGTTTCACGTATCCAGCTTCGATCCGAAGCAGCTGCTCGATGTCCTCGAGGCGGTTTGCCCGGACGAAACAGCCAGGACGATCCAACACGACAAAGAGATCGAAGCAGCGGGCGAGAACTCCAGGGTGCCGCGCCGGTCTGGATCCCACAAGCGCAAATCAGATCACTCCCGGTAGCCCGCTGCAGCGCTGCGCGGATGGCTGGCATTGGCCTGTTCTCAACCGTCGCGAGCTATGCCATACTTGCCGGACCTGCCGCCTCAGGAGAACGACACAAAGCCCATGACAGACTGGTTCGCGCGCCCTGTCCTGCACGTTACCGACGTTGAAGCCTCGCTGCGGTTTTACATTGACCGGCTCGGTTTCACCAGCCCGTGGAGCTACAGCGAGGACGGCAGGGTCCACGTCGCCGAGGTCGATCGCCAGAGCTGCGCGCTCATCCTCGCGGACACATGGCCGGAAAAGATTGGGAAAGGCCTCATGTTCATCTCCCTCAACGTCGAACCGCCTTCGCCCGAAGCCGCGGCGGCCGCGCTCGATAGCCTGCGCGCGGAACTGGAGGGCAGAGGCGCTTCGGTTCGGGACGGTGAGTGGGGCTATCGGCTGCTGGTCGTGGATGATCCCGACGGCAATCAGCTCTTCTTCAACTATCCCGCCGAGTCTGCATCCGGCGCCACGGCCGCAGACGGAGCATAAATCCTCATCTCGCACCGCCTGCGGATCACTTGCAGAATTTGCTTCTGGATGGACCGCATCACGGCATCGCTCCATGCGCCCGCGTACGGATTGAAGTGCGTGGAGACGCGTTCCCGGCTGATGAGGCGGAGCAGAACGCCGTCGGGGCGCTTCTCCAGCTGATACTCGCCCTCGAGCACATCGAAGAATGCCCCTCCGATCGTCACATGCTCATCCAGAGTCGATGCAGGAATCGATTGCGTGTTGGCTCGAATGGAGAATTCCAGGTCAGATTCCGGCCGCCATTCGGTGATTGTCTCTGTGAAGACAAGACCGCCGGTAAACGTCGCGTCGCGAACCCCGCCTTTGCCTTCATGCGAAAGCGTCGCAGCGACGGGCTTGGGAAAGCCAATCCGGTTCACCCACGAATCAGGCAATTCGGAGGGAGCGATGGCGCGCACGCTCCTGATGTTCTCCCAGACAATGGCTGCCGGAGCGTGAACCAGCATATCCGTCTCGACGGTTCGAATCTGCAGTGGAGAGGGCACATGAGACTCGATGAGCATGGCAAGCAGCGGCAACGCGAACGCTCCCACCGCGCCCGGTGCGGGATGTTTCCAGCTGCGGGAAACGGCCCGTGCCGTTGCGCCGCCCAGCGCCGACGCAACCAGCATCAGCGGTGCGGCAAAGACCACGCAGATGAGGCCTTCCCACTTCACCGCGATCGAAACAGCGATCGTAATAAGCACTGAGAGCCACGGCAAAAAGAACCACCGGTACCACGCGACGTCGGTCTCCGTTGTCCTGCGCAGGTATGTGTCGACGGCAATGTAGCCCATGCAAAAAGGCAGAATCGCCAGGAACGCAAGCGTCATGATCAGTGCATGGCCGCTTTTGCCCCATATGGGATCGAAGGTCAGCCGGTACATGCAGCCCAGCAGAGCCCCGGCGGCGGCGCTGAGCCACCACGGTTTCCACTTCGACCAGAGTGTTTCCGCTGACGCCATTTGCTGACCCTGATATCTTTGGGTTCCTGTGCGTGCCAGACTATCATTCCGCAACACAATGTTCCTGGTCCGTGACTCTGGACCTGCACTTTCGCGCTGACTCGTTTAACCTGTTTAACCGAACCCGCAGAGTGCAGGCGGGCGCGCGAAATTTCGGCGCTTTATTCGTGGTCGAAATGCGCGCCGGCTGCATGGTGTCCAGCACCCGGATGAATCTAAACGGGACGGAGGACGAGCAGAGATATGCGACGGCGCGATTTTGTGAAGGCGGCTCTGGCGGCATCGGTCAGCGCCAAAAGCCTGCTGGGCCAGGCAGCTCCGGCGCAGGCGGCTCCGGCGCAGGTAGCGCCCTCAGCCCCTCCGCCCACACCGCCGGGCGCGGCGGCGCCGCCGGCTCCGGGTCCGGTGCCGTGGATGCGCGGACTGCTGGAGGCGAAGCCACTCTCGCTGCCGGCGGTGGTGCCTGACGCGCTGGCGGAAAGCGCCACTCACTTCTTTAGCGATCGGCAGAGGGCCACCCTGCGGCAACTGTGCGAGATTCTGCTGCCCCCGCTGGGCGACTATCCGGGCGCGCTGGATGCAGGCGCGCCGGAGTTTCTGGATTTCCTGATCTCCGTTTCCCCTCCCGACCGGCAGCGGATGTATACCGAGGGGCTGGATTGGCTTGACGCAGAGGCGCGCCACAAATTCGGGATCTCCTTCGATGCTGTCAATCCGCAGCAGGCCGACGCACTGATCCGTCCGTGGCTGC
>DATGJK010000347.1:0-6437 GCA_035295245.1 Acidobacteriaceae bacterium | reverse complement strand
ATGACCGAAGCGCTGGCGCACTCGAACAATGCTTACTTCGAGACGCTGGGACGCCGTCTGGGGTTCGAGCGGGTACGGCATTACGCGACTGAATTTGGGCTCGGGGAACTGGCTGGGTACGACATTCCGGGCGAGAAGCCGGGCGTTTACCCGGATCAGCCCATCCCGGAGAGCCAGGGCGGCGTAGGCCGGATGTGCTCCTTCGGCGAAGGCATCTCGATGACGCCCCTGCAACTGGGCGCGCTGGTCGCGTCGATTGCCAATGGCGGCACTCTTTACTACCTGCAGCATCCGACGACGCCGGATGAGGCGCTGAACTTCCATCCGCGGGTGAAGCGGGTGCTGGACATCGCGCCGATTCTGCCGGAGATTCAGGACGGCATGGGCGCGGCGGTCCGGTATGGAACGGCGCGTTCGCTGCGGACGAACTTCAGGGAATTTCCGATCCTCGGCAAGACCGGCACCTGCTCGGAGGACGGCACGCGCTTCGGGTGGTTTGCTTCCTACGCGGATACGCAGTACGGGCGCATCGTTGCGGTGTTCTTCCTGGAAGGCGGGCGGCCGACGTTCGGACCCAAGGCGGCTGAGCTGACCGGAGTCTTCTACCGCGACCTGTGGGATAACAGCTACTTCGCTGCCAAACAGCCACTGGAGACCTCGGCCTCGCCTGCGGCGACGACCACGGAAGCCGGCGCTCCGCAGTAAGCCGCTCCATTTAAGCTGCAGTACGATCGGTGGCCGGCGCAGGTATTTGCCTGCGCTGGTCGCGTTTTCGGCGGCCGTAGGTCTCCTGCAAGTGCCGGCGGAAGAGCGAATCGCGACGCTTCCCGATCTCGGCGTTGGTCTCGGCGCCGATCATGATGGCGAGAGCCGTCCAGTACATCCAGAACATCAGGCCGATCAGCGCGCCCATGCCTCCGTAGAGGCGGGAGTAGTTGGCCCAGTGATTCAGGTAATACGCCAGCGCATATGAGCCGCCAAACCAGAGTGCGATGGCCAGGATCGCGCCGGGCAGCGTGGAGGTGAAACGCTGCCGCATGTTCGGGCCGAAGTAATAAATGATCTCAAGCGCGAGAACAAAGCACACGAAGATGGTGCCGAAGCGAATGACGGGCCATAGACGCTCCACAGGCGGCGGGATCGGAACCAGCTGGTTAAGGAAGTGGACGAAGTGCGGACCGGCGATCAGCGCGAGCAGGGAAATCGTGATCAGGCCGCCGCTGGTGAAAGTGAGGATCAGTGCCTGCAGGCGGTCGCGCAACCAGGACCGCTCCACCTTCACGTCATAGGCGATGTCGAGCGCGGTAATCAGACCCGTGAAGCCGCCGGTCGTCGACCAGATATAGCTGATGACGCCGAAGGAGAGCATCGCGCCGTGCGGCTCGAGGAGGTGACCGATCATTCTCTCGACCATGCTTAGGGAAGCGGGCGGCAGCAGAATAGCCATGATGCCAAGCAGCTGAGGCAGCAGGCTGGGCACCGGCAGGAACGAAAAGAGCGCCACGATGGTCATCAGCAAAGGCACCATCGAGAGAAGAGCCCAGAACGCCACGCCGCCGGCAACATCGAATGCTTTAGTACGGAACAGCTCGCTCCAGACAATCTGGCCGAGACAGCGGGTCTCGCGCCAGCGGCGGCGCACACGGTGACGCCAGCGGGCCCAGGTCCGGCGGCGTCGGTAACGACGGGCGGGGCGTCCGGTCTCGTGGTCGATGGGACGCAGTCCGGCCAGGGAGGATTCACGCGAGGCCGGGGGATGCGTTTGCGGAGGCACAGAGGGGCTCCGTGGCAGGCGATTCTCATGATGCGATGTGCATTTTCAGGAAGCGGATGCGCGGGAAAAGCCGTGATTTTGCCGATAGTTGCCGGTTGCGGCGTTTCGGCGATTCATGGGGGAGAGAGGAGTCCTCGCGAGAGCCAAATTTGTGATTCGCTTCGTCGCTGTTCTGCCGATGAGTGGTGATTGTGTGTGAGTGAGTTCCCGGGAGAACAATTACATCCTGGGCACGCTCAGGCCGCACCAGGGAGGGGTGCTATTACGACTGGAACCGAGCTGGGACGCGCGGCGCTCCTGATTTTTTGCGGTGCAGGCACAAACAGAGGGCTCGAAGTCTACTCCAAAGGTAACCGGGTCCAACGACGGTAACACTCTTTAGTTTGTGCGGCGGTGATGCAGATTGTGAAAATAATTCTTGCTTACCGGTTTCGGAACGTGTTAACTATGCAGCCAATACCAATAAAAATCCTGGACTGCTGTTGTGCACAGAGAAAGCGCGGTTAACAGAAAGACCTATGAAAATTGGAACGACGATTCGCGGTTATCGCCTGCAGAAGGGTTTATCCCAGGGGGACATCGAGAAGCGGACAGGGTTGCTGCGTTGTTATCTGTCGCGCGTCGAAAACGGACATACGGTTCCCTCACTGGATACGCTGGCGAAAATCGCCGGCGCGCTGGAACTGCCGTTGGCTCAGTTGTTCGCCGAGGACACGCTGGGACGCCAGCTCCAGTCGCAGAAGCTTTCCGATGACGAACTGCGGTTCCTGACGCAGATCCGCCGGTACTCCACCAACCTGAACGACAGCGACCGCAAGCTTTTGCTGGCGATGGTCAAGAAGTTCGCAGCCACGGCCACACGATAAATTCCGGCGCATCTGCAGAGGGTGCGCCAGGCAAATCCCCCGGACAATGTGTTGCATCGAGAGACGGCCGCCCAGGTCAGCCTGTGGCGTGCGCGTAAAACGAGCGCAGCCACCAGGCGATCAGCAGCAAGCCGAACGTCATGGCCGCGACGGTGAGCCCGCGCCGGCGGAGGAACGCGCTGCGTGGAGCGCCGATGCGCGGCAGCAGCGGCAGCCCGAAAACGATGCCGCTGAGGAATCCGCCGAGGTGCGCCATGTTGTCGATCTGCAGGCGGGTATGCGCGACCCAGATGCCGGCATCGATGATGAAGTTGATGAGCGCGAATTGCCACACAGCGCGGCGGAGACGCTTCGTTTCCGCGGGCGGAATGGGCAGCAGCGGCGAGCGCAGCACCATGAGCAAAACGCCGGCGATGCCGAAGACGGCGCCGGATGCGCCGCCGCTCCAGATGCCGCCGTTCTCCGGAAGCGCGGGATGAAGGGCGATGCTGAGCAGATTGCCGGCGGCTCCGGTAAGCAGGTAGGCGGCGATCATCCCGAATTCGCCGATGAGCGGCTCACCGAGCAGGCCCAGATTCCAGAGGCACCACATGTTGGCGCCAATGTGAATCCAGCCAAAGTGGGCAAACATGGACGAGATTACGCGCCACCACTGGCCGTAGGTAAAGACGAGGCCGCCATTCAGAAGCAGCGCGGCGGAGAGAGGCTGCTGGAACGTTGGACCGGCGACTGACTGGCTCTGGAACAGCGTGAATAAGTAAACCGCAACGTTGATGCCGACCAGCCAGTAGGTGGCGGGGGCATGGGCCCAGTGGCGGCGCGGGGGACGCGGAGGGGGCTGCGGCGGCGGATACCAGCCGCGCGGCTCGCCGACCGGTTCGGTCGGACGCGGCGGCTCCCACGTGCCGGGCGGAAGAATTTCCGGCTGGGGCGTGGAGCGGCGGTCCCCGTCGCTGAATGCGTGCATAGTTCTAACGTATCGTTCCGCTGGCGTGGTGACAAACGCGCACGCGTTCCCTGCCACTACAATTTTTGTATGGCTTCATCTCTGCAGGATTTCCGGAGAACAACTTTGAGCGGTGAAAAGAAGATCGGCCGCGCGCTGCTGAGCGTGACGGACAAAACCGGGCTGGTGGAATTTGCGCGGGTGCTGGCGGGATTTGGCGTGGAACTGGTTTCCACCGGGGGCACGGCGCGGGCTCTGCGCGAGGCTGGTTTACAGGTGCGGGACATTTCGGAGCTGACGGGATTTCCGGAGATGTTCGAAGGGCGCGTGAAGACGCTGCACCCCAAGGTGCATGGGGGCATCCTGCACCGGCGCGGGAATGCGGAGCATCGCGCGGCAGCGGCCAGGCACGAGATCGCGCCCATCGATATGGTAGTGGTGAATCTCTATGCGTTCGAGAAGACCGCGGCCAAGCCGGGCGTGCGACTGGACGAGGTGATCGAGAACGTCGACATCGGGGGGCCGTCGATGGTGCGCTCGGCGGCGAAGAACTTCGAAGATGTGGCGATTGTGACGGCGCCGGAGGATTATCCGGCGCTGGCTGAGGAACTGAAGGAGCAGGCGGGCGCGCTGAGTCTGCAGACGCGCTGGCGTCTGGCGCAGAAGGCGTTTGCGGCGACCGCGGCGTATGACACCGCAATTGCGAACACGCTGGAGCGGGCGACGCTGGACGACGCGGCTGGTCTGGAAGAACCGGTGCAGCTGGGCGATGAGTTTCCGCAGGCGCTGCGCATTGCCTATCCGCTGGCGCAGATGCTGCGGTACGGAGAGAATCCGCACCAGCGCGCCGCCCTGTACGCGGACGGCTCGGGGACCGGAATTGCCGGCGCCCAGCAATTGCAGGGCAAGGAGCTGAGCTACAACAACCTCGTCGATCTGGATGCCTGCTGGGAACTGACGCGGGAATTCGACGAGCCGATGGTGGCGATCATCAAGCACACGAATCCGTGCGGCGCGGCGACCGGCGCGGATGTGCTGGAGGCTTATCGCAAGGCGCTGGTGGCCGATCCGGTGTCGGCGTTTGGCGGGGTGATCGGCGTGAATCGCGAAGTGGACGGCGACGCCGCGGAGGAGATGGCGGCTCTGTTTGTGGAAGCGATTGCGGCGCCGGGATTCACGGCCGAGGCACGGTCGCGCTTTGCGGCGAAGAAGAATCTGCGGCTGGTGGTGGTGAAACCGGCGGAGTCGAGGCGCGTCGTCAAGCAGGTCTCAGGCGGGATGCTGCTGCAGGATGCGGATCGCGGGCGTGTGAGCGCGGCGGAGCTGAAGACGGTGACGAAGAGGGAACCGATGCCGGAGGAGCTGTCGTCGCTAATGTTCGCGTGGAGGATTTGCAAGCATGTGAAGTCCAACGCGATTGTCTACGCGCGCGACGGGCAGACAATCGGAATTGGGGCGGGGCAGATGAGCCGCGTGGATGCCGCGAAGTTCGGCGCGATGAAAGCGGTACTGCCGCTGGCCGGATGCGTGGCAGCGTCGGATGCGTTCTTCCCGTTTCCGGATGGGCTGGAGGCGGTCGCGGCTGCTGGCGCGACGGCGGTGATCCAGCCAGGAGGGTCGGTGCGCGATAAGGAAGTGGTCGAAGCGGCGGACCGGCTGGGGCTGGCAATGGTGTTGACCGGGATGCGGCACTTCCGGCACTAACGCGCTTCGGGCAAAAGAGGGCCGGCGGGAGGGAATCTCCTGCCGGCCTTTGTTTATGCGGATGCCGCGCGCTCCAGCTCGCGGATGTACTCGATGACCGACTCGCTCCAGCCATCGATGTGGGTCCACGGACCGTAACCGACACCGTTCTTGTAGCTGGCCACGTTGATCACGTAGCCGGTGGCCTTCGGCGCGGGAACGCGGTCGTGCGACTGCTCGTCGGTGATCACGACGATGCGGTCGTACGGCTCGTCCACGGCGTCGAGCGCGGCGCCCAGCTGCGTGCTGCTGTGCGGCTGGCTGTGCTCGAGCGCATCGCGCAGGGCAAAGCCGCGGCGCGACGGCACGCGCACCAGCTTGTCAGAGAAGGTGTACACCGTAATCTTCTCCGCGATCTCGCGCAGCAGGAGGGCGAGGCCGTACGCCGCGTCGGTACGCTGCATCTCCGACCGGTGCGACAACGGCGCGATCATGCTGCCGGAGACATCCACCAGCAGCACGGTGCGGCCAGGCAGCTTCGCCCGCTCGCCAACCGCGCGGAACATCGCCGCCTCGAGCGCCTCTTCCCACTGCGGCGCATGACGCGCGGCAGCCAGAAAGCGGAACGGCAGCACCCGATCGGTCTTCATGCCGGCGAGAGCCGCAAGCACCAGATCTTCGGGCACCGCGGCCTGCTCCATGTTGCGGAGGTTGCGGAGCAGAGCCAGCGCGCCAAGCTTGCGCTCAGCGAGCAGACGCTCCCAGTGCTCGCGCTTGTCGCCACCGGTTGAGAGAACAACCTCCCAGGTGTCAGGCGACTCCAGCGTGCCGTCGATCAGGCGCTTCCACACTTCCGCCTGCTCCGCGTCGCGGGGCTTCGCGTGGCAGAGGAAGAGCACGTCGCGCAGCCGCACGACTCCGGCGCGATCGTACTTGGCGAGCGCGTAGGCGTCGAACTTCGGAAATGCGGCACCGAGGCCCTTCTTCACCTGGCCGGAGAGCGGAACGCGCCCCTCCGCCCAGTAGATGGCCACGAACTCCGCCAGCTCGTCGGCACGCTGAATCACGCGCGCCAGCGTATCCGCGACGAGGCCGCGATGCGTCGCGTGACGCGCCATCTCGCGGACGAGGAGGAGCGGCGCGTGGCGCAGCTTCATCGCCTGACGCG
>DATGJK010000346.1:0-4700 GCA_035295245.1 Acidobacteriaceae bacterium | reverse complement strand
CTATCAATGCGAACCAGGTATTCCTGAACGAAGGGGATCAGCACCTCGGCCTCGGCTCCTCGCCGGCCGGAGCGGCGCACGACGAGCAGGTCTGTGCTGGAAGAGCCGCGATCGACATCGACAACTTCGCCGATATCGGCGGCCTCGGCATTCAGGTCGGCGACGCGGCACCCAATCAGTTCGCTGACGTAGACGGAGCCGTCTTCGAGCGGAGCGCGTTCCGCAGCGGGAATGGCGAGGTCGTATCCACGCAATGCTTCAGCACCGTTGATGGAGTCGATGCCCTCAATTTTTACAACGAGGCGATTGCGGAAGAACCAGAAGTTCTCCAGCAAGACTTCGCGAGGGGCGGTGCCGATGCGCGGCGGGGGAATGAGGAGGAGGCGGCGGCGCTCGTGGAAGCGGTCGGGAAAATCGGTGAGGATATCGGCAATGAGTTCGCCGCGGCGACCGTGAGGACGAACGAGTCTTGCCACCAGCGCCCATGAAGAGGCGGTGAGGGTTTTCATAAAACCAGAGTTACTGCCAGCCTGGAGAGAGGCAGGAGCAGGCCGGTCAGGTTGCCGCGCCGCAGCGGGCCTGCGAGGTGGATGGGGGAGTTCCATTCCTCTTCTGCGGGTTATTCGTCGCTATCCGCGCCTCCCTGGTGGTTTTCTTCCAGTATGTCGAGCGTATAGCGGTGATGGTGCTTCATGCTGACGGCACCGAGGATGGTTCGTACGGAGCGTGCGGTGCGGCCCTGTTTTCCGATCACCTTGCCCACATCCGTGGGGGCGACTCGGAGCCGGAGCACCGTACTCTCTTCACGTTCCACCGCTTCGACGTTGACTGCCTCGGGAGCATCTACCAGCGCGCGCGCAATCTGAGTCACTAATTCCTGCATGTCATCGGGTCTATCTGTCGTTTTCATACGGCACCCTGCCAGGGAACACACAAGTCGTACAATCGTCGGGGCTACGCGGATACTACCCCAATGCGGCGAAGGACAAAAGAACAATCCGCATGGTTTCGGGCCGGGGAAAGGCAAAAGGTAACTTCTGGGAGGCTGGAGCAGGCGAGCGGGCGACTCCCTGTGGCGAGGCGATTCGGCCGCGCTTAGGCGGCCGCTGAGGTTGCGTCCCCTGCCGGGCCGCCCTGGGGGGTGGGAGGGGCAGCCTTCAGCAACTTGGCGACGCGATCGGAAAGCTGGGCACCTTTGTCGCGCCAGTAAGCGATGCGCTCGGTCTTCAGGTTCACGGAAGCGGGATTGGTGCGGGGATTGTAGGTGCCCACGACCTCGACCGAGCGCCCGTTGCGGGCGCGGTCTTTTTCAATCACGACGACGCGGTAATAGGGCTGTTTGCGCGCGCCGACGCGCGCCAGGCGAATCATCAACACAATCAGGGTTTCCTTTCGGGCAATACCAAATCGCGGGCGGCGCAGCCCGGCGGGGGCGCACCACTCCCAGAGTCTTAATATATCAGGGATTTAGGAGAAAGGCGACGGTGGGACAATTATCCGGCAGGCCTGCTTCGGCGCGTCGAAACGCGTTTTTCTCAGTCACGGGTGGCCTGATATATTGCCGACATGCGTGCTGTGCTCCAGGGCCTTCGTCAACGGTTCCACCCCCTTCACCATGCTAGAAAGTCGGCGTTGGGCAGATTCGTTCTGCGGAGTGCTGACCGGCCCGTGTGGATCTCCGTCCCATCAGTTCGTTTCAGGGTGCGCGGGCAGCTATTAACCCACGGGCTGGCGTACGGATCAATCGGATCGCAGGAAAGGAATCCTGAGGCGCTTGCGCTCTGCTGTCTGCGCGAATTTAAGTTTCGAAGCTTTTGGGATGTTGGGGCGAATTTTGGCTATTACTCGTGGCTGCTGAAATCTGCGAGTCCTGATCTTCAGGTTGTCCTCATTGAACCGCTGCCTGCAAACATCCGCCTGGTCCGTGCCACGATTCAGAAGAATCAGTTTCGAGATGTAACCCTGATCGAAGCCGGAGCCAGCGGTACTTCAGGAGAAGGAGTTCTTCATGCAGATGAACTGGGAGGCGCGACATCCTCTCTGAACGATGAGGAGACCTTTGAGCAGCGGCACTTTGGCGTGGCTCCGAAGTCAGTTCGCGTGCCGCTCGTGACCATTGATTCTCTCCGCGCCCAGCATGACCCAGTCAACTTCATGAAAATCGATGTTGAGGGCCATGAGGCTTCTGCCCTGCAAGGCGCTGCGGAAACCATCCGCCGGGACCAACCGGTCCTGTTCATCGAGTGCGGTCATGCTGAACACGCGTGCCTCAGGGGGATTCCACAAACTTTTTCTGCTTTCCGGCACGCCTGCATGATTCCGTTGAAGCGATCTTGCGTTTGGCTCGGGTTTCATCGGGCGGCGCAAGCCCCTGAGGGCGCACAGATCTATATCATGGGATTTAGGTGAAAAGGGGACGCGGGGAACCGGTGTGCACAGGGGAGCGGCGACGGCCGACGGTATATACTGGGATAATCCCCTGTCGGACCACCGGCCTTGAGTACAGCCATTTCTCATCCTGCTGCTCCTGTGGCTTCGGAGCCTTCTCCTCATCGTGTGCGGCGCGGAAGCCTCCCGGCACTGACGGGCATCCGATTTGTCGCCGCGATGCAGGTGGTCTTCTATCATTACGGATCGTCATTTGCGGCTCGGCACCACTTCCCGAGGCCAATTGCGGTTTGCCTGGGCAACGGCTGGACGGCGGTTACCCTGTTCTTTCTGCTCTCAGGCCTGATCCTCAGTTACACGTATGCGGATAACATCGACGGCAAAACCAAACGCAGGCGATTTTGGCAGGCACGTTTCGCTCGGATTTATCCCGTCTATTTTCTTTCACTCCTTCTGGCTCTGCCTTTCGCCCTGGGCAGCCCGCAGAACAGCGCAACGGTGCACAATGCTTTCCAGGCCGGCTCCGTCCTGCTGATGGTTCAGGCCTGGAATCCACTGCGGCCTTCTGATGCTCAATTGTGGAACTTTCCGGCGTGGACGCTATCGACTGAGGCGTTTTTCTATTTACTGTTCCCTTTCATTCTTCCGTTGCTGCAAAAAGCTTCGCTTCGAACTCTGAAGGCGTTGTGCATCGCCCTGCTGCTGCTCATCATCTTCGGCCATACGATGACCGATGTTTCCGGCTACTACGAAAGTGTTCTGCATTTGCCGCTGCCTCTTATCCGGTTTCCTGAATTCGTGCTGGGTGCCACAGCGGGAGTTCATTTCCTGCGTTTTGGCCCTGTGCGCAAGGCAGCGTGGTTAGCCACAGTGTCAATCGCGCTGATTGTTTTGCTGGAGTCGAGCGTTCAGGGCAAGTGGATTTCGCTGCTGGCGCTTCCGTTTGTGACGCTGCTTTATTGCCTTGCCGGGAACGGGGGGGTATGGACCCGGATATTTTCGACGAAGGCGCTCATTCTCCTGGGAGGCGCGAGCTACAGCATTTACCTGCTGCAGGATCCGGTTCGGATGTGGACTCATCGCATTGTGAATCCTGCCAACACGGATGGCGGCATTGACCAGTGGGTCAGCCCGCTCGTGCTGGTTGCATTTTCAATCGCGGTATTCCTCTGGTGGGAAGAGCCGGCGCGCCGCTGGCTGCGTGAGGCGTTTCGAAGCAGGCCGCGGCGCGGGCCAGCCGAATTCCCGAAGATTGCTGAGTCCGGTGAGACTTCCTGACCCCGAATCTATCGCGTACTGCTGAGCTAGCCCTGCAGTGCGGATTGTGAGTCTGCTTGTGTCTCTGATAATTTTGTTACGAAGCAGGGAAATTTGGCCTTCCTGGCGGTGGACTGATGCGCCGGCCTCTGTAGGAGAGGCACTCCAGACGCCCGTTCACCGGACCGACCGCAACAAATCCGCAGAGCCATGTCACTATTAACCCCAATATCCGCCCCTGAAACAGAGGCAAAGACGCGATCGTGGTGGCCCTCCCGCGCAGAATTCGTGTTTCTTCTGATTTGCGCGGCGGCCTGGCTGGCCGTGATGTTCTGGCTCCCGCTGGATGCAGGAGGAACGGACGTCTATATGTTCCGGGATCCGGCATGCAATTTTGTCGCAGGGCTCGGATTCCGATCGGCATCCGTGGATCACGCGCACTCGTTCCAGCCGATGCTGTATTCGCATTACACACCGCTGTATCTCTGGCTTTTCATTCCGGCCGCGAAGCTGCTGGGATTTACACGGCTGGCTGATGCCGTATTTCAGGGGTTCTGGACGATTCTGATCGACATTGTTGTGATCGTGGCCGGACTCCGTTTTCTCGAAAGGACCTGGAGCCGCTGGCTTTTTCTGAGTCTCGTCGCGGTGCTGCTGCCGTTCAGTATTCTGCGCCCAAATGATCGGCCGGAGCAGCTCTCGTTTTGTTTACTCACCGCGCTGCTGATTTTGCTGCGGCAGAAGCCGAGCCTGCGGTTCGCAACTCTCGCAGGTCTTCTGGGGGCTGCCGCCTTCCTCTCGGAACCATTCGCCGGTGTTGTGGCCGTCATCCTGATTGCGGGCTGGCTCTTTGCAGCGCTTGCGCAGCGATCCCGCAGCCCCAAGCATCTGCTGGGTCTGGCGGGGGCCTCCTCTCTCGCTTTCGTGCTCCCGATTGCCGTTGTCGCGGTGAGTTTTTACGAGATCGATCATCAGAGCCTGCAGCGATTCATGTATCAGGCGGTAAATACGGGATTCTCGCGGGACCTGACCTATACCCTGGGCGAAGGCCCCCA
>DATGJK010000345.1:0-5351 GCA_035295245.1 Acidobacteriaceae bacterium | reverse complement strand
TGGACGCTGTTCCTGGTGATCCAGACGGGAACGATCGCGGCGGTGGCGGTGGCGTTTGGGAAATTTCTGGGCGTGTTCTTCCCTTCGGTGTCGTCGACGAACTGGATCTGGCATATCGCGCACGTGCCGGCGTGGCATGTGGGGCCGATGGTGCTGGGCAACATGGAGATCGGCCTGAGCACGGCGAACCTGGCAGGGATCATCATTATCCTGCTGCTGGCGGTGGTGAACATTTTTGGCATCCGGCTGGGCGCGCTGGTGCAGAACGTGTTTACGACGGCGAAGACGGCCGCGCTGCTGGGGCTGGTGGTGCTGGGGCTGGCGCTCGGGGCGAATGCGGGGGCGATCCGGGCCAATTTTCACGGGCACTTCTGGGCCGGAGCCGGATGGCACACGCTGCATCCGGTGCAGGTGGGCGTGGGCGGACCGATGGCGATGGTGGGGCTGCTGACCATTCTGGCGGTGGTGCAGACCGGGTCGCTCTTCTCAGCCGATGCGTGGAACAACGTGACCTATACGGCGGGCGAGGTGCGGAATCCGAAGCGCAACCTGCCGCTCTCGCTGGCGCTGGGGACGACGCTGGTGCTGGGGCTGTATATCCTGGCGAATTTCGCCTACCTGCTGGCGCTGCCGCTGCATGGCGATCCGCATGGGGCTACGGGGTTCGCGCGGGGGATCCAGTACGCGTCGGAAGACCGCGTGGCGACGGCGGTGCTGCAGCAGATCTTCTCGCGCACGGGCGCGTACCTGATGGCGGGAGCGATTCTGATTTCAACGTTCGGGTGCGCGAACGGGCTGACGCTGGCGGGGGCGCGCGTCTACTACGCGATGAGCCGCGACGGTCTGTTCTTCAAGGCGGCGGGGCGGCTGCATCCGAAGTGGCATACGCCGGTGGCGGCGCTGCTGGCGCAGGCGGTGTGGACCTGTCTGCTGTGCGTTTCCGGCTCGTACAATCAGCTGCTGGAGTTCATCATCTGCACGGAGCTGATCTTTTACATCCTGACGATCGCCAGCCTGTTTGTGCTGCGGGTGAAGCGGCCGGAGGCGGAGCGGCCTTACCGGGCGATTGGGTATCCGGTGCTGCCGGCACTGTATATTCTGATGGCCGCGTGGATCTGTATCGTATTATTGCGCTACAAACCGCAATACACATGGCCTGGACTGGTGATCGTGCTGCTCGGCATTCCGGTATTTGCCGTGTGGTCGCGCAGGACGATTTCTGAGGCGGCGAGCGAAAGCGTAATGGGCGAAGTCCCTGGAGGAACAGCCGAGAATGGCTAATTTGTTGAAATGCAAATCGCTCTCCGTGGTGCACAAGGAAGCGGCTGAAGAGGGCTCGCATACGCTGAAGCGGTCGCTGGGGCCGATCAACCTGGTGACGCTGGGCATTGGGGCCATTATCGGCGCGGGAATCTTTGTGCTGACGGGGACGGCGGCTGCGCAGTTTGCGGGCCCGGCCATTGTGCTGTCGTTCGTGGTTGCGGGTGTTGGGTGCGTGTTTGCGGGACTCTGCTACGCGGAGTTTGCCTCGATGATTCCGATCGCGGGCAGCGCCTATACCTACGGCTATACGACGCTGGGCGAGCTGGTGGCGTGGATCATCGGCTGGGCGCTGTGTCTCGAGTATGCGTTTGGCGCGGCGACGGTGGCGGTGGGCTGGAGCGGCTACGTGAGCAGCCTGCTGGCTTTCTTCGGGATTCGAGTGCCGTTCAATCCGACGCCTTCGCTGACGATGACGCTGTTGGGGCATCCGCTGGCGGCGAAGGTGGACATCTTCGCGCTGTGCGCGATCGTGGTGGTGATTACGGTGCTGGTGATCGGAGTGCGCGAGTCGGCGAACTTCAACAGCGCGGCGGTGATGATCAAGGTTTCGGTGGTGCTGGTCTTTATCGGGCTGGCGACGACGTATGCCTTCGGGCACTGGTCGCACATGACGGCGAACTGGCATCCATTCATTCCGAAGAACCTGGGGCACTTCGGGGAGTACGGGTGGTCGGGGATCATGCGCGGAGCCAGCGTGGTGTTCTTCGCTTACATCGGATTTGACGCGGTTTCGACGGCGGCGCAGGAGTCGCGGAATCCGCAGAAGGATTTGCCGTTTGGGATTCTGGGATCGCTGATCATCTGCACGGTTCTGTACATCATCGTGGCGGGGCTGCTGACGGGGCTGAAGCCGTACGCGACGCTGAACACGCCGGCTCCGGTAGCGGACGGCGCGGCGGCGATTGGAGCGACGTGGGGCGTGTGCCTGATCGATCTGGGCGCGATTGCGGGGCTGGCGTCGGTGATGCTGGTGATGATCCTGGGGCAGACGCGCGTGCTCTACACGATGGCGCATGACGGACTGCTGCCGAAGTGGGTGGGTTCGATTCATCCGCGGTTCAGGACGCCGTGGCTGGTGACGATGGCGGTGGGCGTGCTGGTGGCGTTTCTGGCGGCGTTCTTCAATATTCAGTTCCTGGGACAGCTGGTGAGCCTGGGAACGCTGCTGGCGTTTGCCATTGTTTGCGTGGGCGTGTGGGTGATGCGCAGGAAGGAACCGAATGCGCCTCGTCCTTTCCGGACACCATGGGTGCCGCTGGTGCCGATTCTGGGGCTGATCATTTCGCTGTCGCTGATGGTCTCGACGGATATCTACGCGAAGATCGGGTTCTTCAGCTGGCTGGCGATCGGCCTGGTGATTTACTTCTCGTACTCGCGGCGGCACAGCAAGGTGCAGAACATGCCGGAGGCGGTGGTACGGTGAGCGAGTTAGCAGGTTAGCGGCTATCATCGGGATATGACGACGGTTCGCATGTCTGAAGCAGAGGCGGCGCGGGATTTTGCGGCCGTGCTGGCGCGGGTGCGGGCGGGCGAAGAAGTTGTGATCGAGAAGGATGCGCAGGCGGTGGCGGTGGTGAAACCGGCGGATCCGCCGCGGCGCTCGATTTCGGAATCGATTGCTTTGGCCGAAGCGCACTCGCAGGAGCTGGGCTATAAGCCCGTCATGGATGCGGAATTCGCTGCCGATCTGGAAAAGATCGTCCGGAACCGGAAGCCGCGTGAAAGATCGGCATGGGACTAATCCTCGACACGAGCTTTCTGATCGAAAGCGAACGCCGGGGCGAAGGTATTGAAGACATCCTGCGCCGCGTGCGTACGGCACAAGGCGAGATCGATGTCGCGCCCTCCGCAATCAGCGCGGTCGAACTGACACACGGAATTTACCGCGCAAGGTCGGAATCCGATCGCATACGGCGCCGCGCGTTTGTCGATGGCGTGCTGCGGGATCTGGTTGTGCACCCGCTGACGCTGGAGATTGCAAAAGCTGCGGGTCAGATTGAGGGCGAGCAGGCCGCTCAGGGAGTTTCCATCGCAATCGAGGATCTCATTATCGGCGCGACAGCTCTGCATGTGGGCTTCGATGTGGTGACGCTCAACCTTCGTCATTTCGCACGGATTCCGGGGCTGAACGTCGTTCAGTTATAGCGCTCATACTCATCATGTCTGTGTTCTTCGTCCCCTTACAATGGTGCCGTGGACTACCTGTGGACGCCGTGGCGGTATGCGTATGTGACGGAAGGCGACAGGAAGGCGCGTCCGGGCATTCCTGAAGAGCTGGCTGACTATACGGGGGACGCGAGGTGCGTCTTCTGCAACATGATTGCGGCTGTCGACCACGCGATGGCGAACGGCATGGAGCGTGAGAAGGCGGAGCGGGCGGCGCTGATCGTGCTGCGAGCGGAGCACAACTACGTCTGCCTGAACCGGTATCCATATACGTCGGGGCACATCATGGTGGTGCCGTATGAGCACCAGAGCTCGCTGGCGGCTCTGAACGAGGCAGCCGCGCTGGAGATGATGACGTTGGCGCGCAAGGCGGAGCGGGCGCTGGGGGCGGTCTACCAGCCGGACGGCTTCAACTTTGGGCTGAACCTGGGGAAGGCGGCGGGGGCGGGCGTGACGGGGCATCTGCATCTGCACGCGCTGCCACGATGGGCGGGCGACACCAACTTCATGACGGTGACGAGCGAGACGCGGGTGCTGCCGGAGGATCTGGCGATCACGTGGGAGCGGGTGCGGGCGGCGTTTGCTGCGGGCTAGTTGTTAGTTACTGGTTGTTAGTTGTTAGTTCCTGGTTGGCGGCATCCAACGAGGGAGGGATAGTTCGCGCCCGATTCTCTTCAATGAGGTGCTGGCATGGCTCGTTCATCGGCTTCGAGGGTTCGATCGAAAGAGCAGGCTGGATCGGGGGGCGGATTGGTGCAGCGGTCGGCATCGAGCAAGGGAGAGAAGGCGTCGGCGGAGCAGCCGGAGACGTCGGTACATCCAGTCGAGCCTTCGGCTGACGATGCGCGCAGCGCGGGGTCGAACCAGGGAAAGCGGAAGGTGCTGCAGATGAACGTGCGGGGCGGGCAGGCGCAGCAGCCGAAGGGCACTCCGGCGGCGCAACATGCGACGGGGTCGTTCACGGGCACGAGCGGCGGACTGGGGAAGAAGGGCTGAACGCGCGCTGACTAGTGCGGGCGAGTCGTCTCGTCGGCGTTGGCGGCGAGTTCGAATCCTTCTTCGGCCTCCATGGCCTGATCGAGCATGGGTTGGGGCAGGTTTTTGTTGGGGCGGATTCCCAGCTTGACCAGCTTCTGCGCCTGGGAGACGAGGTTGCCGTCGGCGCGGGTGAGCTTATTGTAGGCACGGTCGTAGGCTTCGCGGGCATCGCCCAGCTTTCTGCCAATCGACTGCAGGTCTTCAGTGAACCCAACGAACTTATCGAGCAGCATACGGCCGCGGCGGGCAATCTCTTCGACGTTGCGCGCCTGGCGCTCCTGCCGCCAGATCTGCGCGACGGTGCGGACGACACAGAGCAGGCTGCTGGGGCTGACGAGCAGGACGTTCTTCTCCCAGGCTTCCTGCCAGAGGCGGTTGTCGTTGGCAATGGCCAGCATGAAGGCCGGCTCGATGGGAATGAACATCAGCACGAAGTCGAGCGAGTTGAGGCCGTAGAGTTCCTGGTACTCGCGCGCGGAGAGTCCTTTGAGGTGGGTGCGGATGGACTGCAGGTGCAGGCGCAGGGCCTGCCGGCGTTCCTCCTCGTCGTCGGTGTTGCAGTAGTCGGTGTAGCTGACGAGCGAGACCTTCGAGTCGATGATGAGGTGGCGGTCGTCGGGCAGGTCGAGGATGATGTCGAGGCGCGCGTTGCTGCCGTCTTCGCGGCCGAGGGTCTCCTGCACGCGGTACTCGAGATTGCGGCGGAGCCCGGCGGACTCGAGGAGCTTTTCGAGGACGAGCTCGCCCCAGTCGCCCTGCGTTTTTGAGGAGCCCTTGAGGGCGGTGACGAGGTTGGCGGCGTCTTCGGAGAGGCGTTCGTTGAG
>DATGJK010000344.1:0-5484 GCA_035295245.1 Acidobacteriaceae bacterium | reverse complement strand
AGGAGCGCCCCGATGAACTGTGGATCGGTGAGCGCGACACGCCGAACCGCATCATCATCAAGGACCCCTCGCTGCTCAAGCCCGCCGCGCAGCCCTTCGCCGATCTTCCCGGCGGCCACAGCGAAGGCTACGACGACACCTTCAAGCAGGTCTTCCGGCGCTTTTATGGTTCCATCGCCGATCCCGCAGCGCCGCGCGATTATCCGCAGTTCGCCGATGGTCTGCGCCAGCTGGTGATCCTGGACGCTGAACTCGAGAGCACGCGCGCGCGCCAGAGGATCGACGTGCCTTCCGCCTGAAAGGAATTCAATTGCTGATCCTCGCCTCGGTCCTCGCCATCTTCGTCTACGGCATGATTGCCGCGATGCTCGGCACGATCCTGCCCGATCTCTCCGGCCGGTTCAAACTCACGCCGCGGCAGAACGGCACCATCGCGTTCGCGCAGGCGCTCGGTCTGATGATCGCCTCGCTCGGCGTCGGCCCGCTGCTCGACGACTTCGGCAAGAAGGCGGGGCTCATCCTCGGGCTTGTTCTCATCGCCATCGTTCTGTTGCTGCTCCCGCGTTCTGCCGGATACCGCAGCGTCATCCTGCTGCTGTTCCTGCTTGGAATTGGCGGCGGCATCGTGGTGACCGGAGCGAACGCACTCACCAGCGACGTCGGCGAAGCGCATCGCGCCATCGCGCTCAACTTTGTGAACCTCTTCTTCGGACTCGGCGGCCTCGCGACGCCCTTCATCTCTGCGAATCTTTTCAAGCGCAACTGGGTGCGTCTCTGCTACACGGTCGCGGCGCTCACCGTGGTCACGCTGGCCATTGAAGCCGCGACGCACATGCCGCCGCCCGCAGGCGCCGGACGCTTCATCCTATCGAACGCCGGGCCGGTGCTGGGCCGCCCGCTGCTGTTTCTCCTTGGTTTCTTCCTGTTTCTCTACGTTGGCTGCGAGGTGGATGTCTGGAACTGGCTCGTGCGCCACTTGATTGCGCAGGGCGTACCGGAAGGCCGCGCGCTCAATATCCTTTCCCTCGGCTTCGCGCTTGGCCTGCTGCTGGGACGCGTCGCCATCGAGCCCGTCCTGGCCGCGGTTGCGCCGGTTTACGTCACGCTCGGCGCCTCGATTGCCATGGTGCTGACCACGTATTTCATGCTGCGGGTGCGCAGCCCCGGGGCGGCCACGGCGCTCGTCTTCCTTGCGGGAGTCTCTATGGCTCCGGTGTTTCCCACGACGCTGGCGATCGTCGCCAGCGCGTTTCCCACGATGACCAGCACGGCGCAGGGCATCGTCATCGCCTTCGGATGGGCGGGGCTCGCCGTCAGCTCACGCATTATCGGCAGCATTGCCGGACCCGATCCGCTGCGTTTGCGCAAAGCTCTGCTCGTCGTCCCGGCCTCAGCCGTGATCATGATCGCGCTGAACCTCGCGGTGATGGCGATGCTGCGGTAGAGAAGAAACGGCTATACCGCAAACGCCTTCAGCCAGTCTGCGTCCACCTTCAGCGCCTGCATGGCCGGCATATCCGGAAACGCCTCCTGCTCCACAAAAATGTGCCGGATGCTCGCCTTCTTCGCCGCCGCAAAAATGCGCTTGTAGTCGAGGCTTCCCTGATTCATCTCCGTCGAGACGGGCTCCTCGCCCGGCTTCCATCCCTGCAGCTTGAACTGCTTCACGTGCAGCATCGAGAAACGGTTCGGATACTTGGTGAGATACTCCTCCGGGCTCGCGCCGCCGATGACCACCCAGCCCACGTCCATCTCCATCGTCACCAGCTTCGGATCGGCGGTCTCGAGGATCACATCGTACGGGCGCACGCCGCCTTCCCGGCGATGAAACTCGACGAAATGGTTGTGATAGCCGAACTTCAGGCCTGCCTGCTGCACCTTTTCGCCGATGGTGTTGAACTGCTCCGCATTCCACTTCCAGTCGTCCAGCGGAACCGCGTCCATCATGGCGCTCCAGCTCATGCCTTTTACCGGATGCCGCATCATCGGCGATGAGCACACGATGTACTCCTGCCCCACGCTTCTCGAGAATTCAATAATCGCGTCGAGATTCGGCTGCAGGTCCGACATGCTGTAGTGCGCGCTGACGCAGCGCAGCCCGGCCGCATCCATGGCCTGCTTCACTTCCGCCGCGGAATGTTTGAAGAAGCCTGCCGCTTCCACTTCCTGGAAGCCCATCGCGGCCACCTGTTTCAGCGTGCCTTCATAGTCCTTTGGGAGAGATTCCCGCACGCTGTACAGCTGCAATCCGAGCGGCAGGCCCAGCGGATTCGCCCATGCGAGCCGCGCCTCCAGCATCGCCGCGGTTGCAGCCGCTCCCCTCAGAAAACCTCGTCTCGACATCAAGTACATCGCTCCCCCTGTCTGCAAAGCTTGGTGAAAAGATGTTCTGCTGCTAAGAACTCGTCACTCAGGCCTCGATCTTCTTCGCCGCCGCATTCCAGCGCACCGTAGTGCCGCGGAAATACGCATCATTCGCCATGTGACAGCCGATCGCCATGTTGTTGCCAAAATGGACGTCCTCTACGACCGGCTTGCGGCTGCGCACCGCCTCGAAGAAGACCGCTTCGTGATCCACTACGTCACTGTAGCCCTGCGGCGCGCTATAGGTGGAGCTCAGGGCCTGCTCGCTCAGCTGCCCGGTCGCCGGATGCTCCGCATGCCATTGCGCCAGGTATTGCGACTTCAGCCGCTCCGGCCAGCCGATCAGCGAGTATCCCTCCGGCTGCGGGCGGGTATCCTGCGGCACGAAGGTTAGCGTGTTGCCATTCAGCATCATCGTGCCCTTCGTGCCGTAAAACGTGATCGGCTCGCCCGACGCGTTGTTGAGATTGCAGCGCAGCGCCACGCGGTACCCGGGATACTCGTAGAGCGTCTCGATCAGGTCAGGGAAGTCCCGCCCATCCTTCCACCGGAACAGCCCACCGGTGGACTGCGCCTTCTGCGGCACGTCGCTGGCGCCGGTGATGAACGCGATCCCCGACAGCAAATGCACGAACAGGTCGCCGGACAATCCTTCGCCATAATCCTCAAAGCACCGCCAGCGGAAGAAACGCGCCGCGTCGAAGGGCCGCTGCGGAGCATCCACGAGAAACGTTTTCCAGTCGATGGTCTGCTCGTTCGCATCCGGCGGAATGGGGTAGACCCACGCGCCGCTCGCCGAATTGCGTCCCGATACGCCCTCGATAAAGCACACGTCGCCGAGCGCGCCCGATTGCCAGATCTCCCGCGCCCTGGTGTACACGATGTTGCTCACGCGCTGGCTGCCCACCTGCAGCACGCGCCCGTGGCGCTCCACCGCGCGGACCATGGCAAAGCCGTCGTCCACGTTGTGCGACATCGGCTTCTCGCAGTAGACGTCTTTGCCGGCGGCGCACGCATCCTCGACGATGCGCCGGTGCTGGTGATCGGGCACGGCCACAAACACCGCGTCGACATCTTTCCTGTCCAGAATCGAGCGGTAATCGCGGGTCGCCGGAAGATCGTGTCCCACCGCTTCGCGTCCCGCATCGTGCCGGCTGTCGTACAAATCGACGATCGCCACGCACTCGGCGGTTTCGATCTGGCGCGAAGCCCGCAGCAGCTCACATCCGCGCGTTCCTGTTCCGATGGCGGCGAACCTCACCTTCTCTGTTGTTGCCGCTTGTCCCATGCCCCACAGGGCGCGCGGTTCCAGGATCGTCACACTGGCTGCCGTCCCCGCCCCCATCTTCACAAAGTCCCTCCGCGTCAGCGGAACCCGATTCATGCCGTATCCTTCCCACTTCGAACCAGCGATCCAGAATACGCCCAACCGCGGTCCCGGCAAGGCCCTTCGCGCTGCAACTACGTCCTGAAAGTCACCAGCGCTCGCAAAGAAAGCGCAGCGGAGTCGTTAACCCCGCTGCGCAGACTGCATTCCTGCGTGAATCAGAACATCAGCTTGCCGCCGAACTGGAAGACGCGCGGATCGTAGGTGCTCGTCACCTGCCCGTAGGTGGGATCCTTGGTCCCGGTGTCGATGGCGTTCCACTCGGTGTGGTTGAAGATAATATGCACGAGTGCACTGGCCGAGTTCGTGTGTACGATTGATCGGCTGCGGAACGGGATCAGCACACGAACGTGGCGCACTTTGGCGCGGGGAATCAGGACAGGTTCGCCGGCGTTCAGCCCAGCCAGACCGGCTCAGGTTCGAGCCGGACGCGGAATTTTGTTTCCACCGCTGTCACAATTGCGTCGCGCAGGCGAAGGATGTCCTTCGCTGTTGCGCCTCCGCGGTTCACGATAGCCAGGGTGTGGCGGCTCGAGAGGCCTGCCGCCCCCATGGTGAAGCCTTTTGGGAACCCCGCCTGCTCCACCAGCCAGGCCGCGGGGACTTTCACGGTTCCCGGGGCAGCGGCAAAGCGCGGTGCGGGCACGGTCGAGTGCGCCGCGATCTCCTCATAGAGAGACTCCGCGATCACGGGATTTCTGAAGAAGCTGCCCGCGCTGCGGCAGTCCGGCTCACCTTCGACCAGCAGCATGCCTTTGCTGTGGCGAATCTCGCGCACGGCCGCAGCCGTCTCGGCCAGCGTCGGCGTCTGCGACCGGCCTGCGAAGCGCTTCTGCAGATCCGCATACCCCAGCGTGGGAGGCGCATCCATCCGCAGCCGGTAATCCACCCGGGTCACAATGAACCGCCCACGTTCGCTTGAGTTGAAGATGCTGGTGCGGTACGCGAACCCGCAGGCCGCGGCGGGGAGCTCGCGAAAGACCATGGTTGTCGTATCCAGCACACGCACCGTTTCGATCGTGCCCGAGACCTCCTGCCCGTAGGCGCCGACGTTCTGCACCGGCGTGCCGCCCACGGTGCCTGGAATCCCCGCCAGGCATTCGATGCCGCCGTAGCCGGCCTGCACCGCGCGCGACACGAACCGGTCCCACTCCTCGCCGGCCGCGACGCGGAACAGATCGCCGTCCTGCTCGATGCCCTGCTGCGCCATGTGCAGCACCAGACCTGGAAAGCCTTCATCGGCTGCCAAAACGTTGCTGCCGCCGCCCAGCACAAACCATGGAACGCCGCCTTCGCGTGCCCAGCGCACCGCCTCGACGACGGAGACTTCATGGGTTGCCTCGACAAACCAGCGGGCCGGTCCGCCTACTCCGAACGTGGTATAGGCTGCGAGCGCAACTTTTTCGCACAATTGCATCTCATTGAGATATAGCAGGACGGCGGCGTCGCCCCCCAGCGCCGGGCGCGCCCCGTACAATGGGAATAGTTCATCCCTACTGCAGGCCCCGAACGGAGGAACCACCCAGAATGTATCCCGAGATCATGCTTGTCCCCATGCGTGAGGAGCTGACCAAAGCAGGCATCGAAGAGGCGCGCACGCCGGAAGCGGTCGACCGCGCCGTCCAGCAACCCGGCACCACCATGGTGGTGGTCAACTCCGTTTGCGGATGCGCCGCGGGCAAGATGCGCCCCGGCGTCCGCCTGGCCCTGAAGAATTCCGTTGTCCCGGATCG
>DATGJK010000343.1:0-5673 GCA_035295245.1 Acidobacteriaceae bacterium | reverse complement strand
CCGCCGATCAGGTTGTCGTAGAACTCCGTAAATCGCTGTTCGTTCGTTGGACAGATAAAAATCTGATTGCCGTAGTAAACGAAGTCGTAGCCGGAAGTCCCGCGCACCGGCCATTCCGGCGAAAGCGTCTCGCCCGGCTCGAGGATCTTTTCCACCACCACATACAGCGGGCCGCGCTCAGCCGCCCAGTCTTGATGGCGCGTCTCCTCGAGCACGTCGCGCTCGATGCCGCTGTCGCCCGCCTCGCCATGAGCGCTCTCGCCCTTGCATTGGCTTGCCATGTACAGTTGCTGCAGCCGGATCAGATACAGCCGCGGATTGAACAGCCCGTCGCAGTGATCGATGCGCAGACCCGTCACATCCCTGCGCGCCAGCAGCCGCCGAATCAGGCAATGCGTCGCCGCGAACACTTCCGGATTCTCCATCCGCAGCCCGACCAGGTCGTTGATGTCGAAAAATCGCCGGTAGTTGATCTCTTCGGCGGAGACGCGCCAGTACGCTAGCCTCCACGGTTGCTGCTCCAGCAAATCGTGCAGGCGGTTGAAACTGGCAGCATCGCCCTCCACGCCGTTGACCCTCTCCAGCGCCTTGCGGACGGCTGGCCGCATCTCCTCGCTGAGCAGTGTGCGCCTCAGTCGCGACTGCAGTTCTCTCACCTGCTCCCGGCGCTGCGCCGCCAGTGACTTGTCGTTGGTCGAGTGCGGCGGAATGTGAGCGATCCCGCGCAGCAGCTCACGGAAGCTCTCCGGAACCTGCAGTTCATCCCATTCCTGCTCCGGAAAAATCACCAGAAGCGATCGCGGAACCAGCGGCAAAAAGTGATCGAAGTAGCGAACCTTGAACAGCCCGTCCACTTCCACCACCTGGATTCGCTTCGCCTCCAGATCCTCGCCATACTGGCAGCCGAGAATCGGCAGCAGCAGCTTGTCCTGCATGTCCGGCTTCAGCGGCGTCCAGTCAATATCGAAATAATCCGCAAACTGCGAGGCCCGGCCGTTCAGCAGAACGTCCTGCCACCAATGCGCATCGTTGCCCACCCCCATGTGGTTCGGCACGATGTCCAGCAGCAGCCCCATCTCCAGTTCGCGCAGGCGGCCGGCAAACCCCGCAAAGCCCTCCTCTCCCCCCAGCTCGGGATTCAGGCGATCGTGCCGCGTGACGTCATAGCCATGCATGCTCCCGGGACGCGCCTCGAAGATCGGCGATGCATACACGTCGCCGATGCCCAGCTCTTTCAGATACGGGAGGACGTCGCCTGCATCGGCAAACGTGAACGAGCCGTGGAGCTGCAGTCGGTACGTGGATACCGGCACACGCGCATCAGCGCGCCGGAGGCGGTGAACGCAATCAGGATCGTTCTTCTGCAGTGCGGGCTCCTCGGATTGCGGGGTCGACACTCGCCCTTTGATGCAATCAAACCTACTTATGGATTACAACATTGAAATCCGAGACGGATCGCTCCCCCGCGACAAAAAATCCTCGCCGCAGCGAGGATCTTCTTCGTGCATTTCCAGCTAAACGAATCGCTCGTCGTCCTCAGCGACATCGACGCCGTAGTGATCGTGATGATTGTGGTTGTTATGGCGGAACAGCGTTCCCAGGCCGGCACGCAATCCATTCACAACCGCTCCCACCTGACGAACCGGAAGCACCACCGCGCGCTGCAAAGTGGCTGTCGCGTGCGAAATGGAATTCAGCGTCCCGCTCACCATTTCATCGACGCGGTCTGCCTGCTGCTCCGTCTTCTTCAGCAGCGCATCCAGCGTCTCGCCCACGTGCGACGATTCGCTCTTGATCGTTTCCGTCATCTCCGCCACGTTGTCGATGATGACTTTCACCCGTGGCGAGTTCTCGTCGACGGTGCGATGGATCGTGGCCATTGTCGGCTCAACGTGCTTGTTGGCCGCCTCAGCCACGGTTGTGGTCGTGTCCTTCACCTTCCCGACAATCGTCTTTACATTGTCGGAGTTCTCTTCGATCACGCGCCGCGCCGTACGCAGCAGCGGCACCGCATGCTCCTGAGCCAGTTCAGTGACCTGATTGACCCGTTTCATCGCGGTCCGCGCGGTCATCAGCATGCCCAGCAGCACTGCCGCTTGCAGGATGATGCCGATCAGCGTGGCCACAATAAAAATGACGACTGCCCACTCTGGTACCTGAACCATAGTTGTCCCCTGCTGTCAGCGAAGAGCCGCGCGCATCGCGCCACGGCTCCCGCAGATGCCGCTCTTCAGGGCGCGATCAGGCCGATTCGGCTGAACTCCCCGACGAAGAGCTTTGATAGGCTTGCCGGCCCGCTTCCACCGCCGCCGATACCTTGCCGCCTTGCTCGTTGACGAACTGCCGGCCCTGGCTGACGAATTCATCCCACTGCGCCCGGCCGCGCTCCACCACTTCCTTGCCGCGGTCTACGTAGTCGTTCACCTGGGTCCGGCCCCGGTCGACCAGGTCGTTCACCTGATCCGACACTTCGCGTCCGCGCTGTTTCAGATACTCCGTACCTTCACGCGCGCTGCTCATCAACTCTTCGCGGGTTTCGCGCCCGGACTTGGGAGCATAGAGGACGCCAATCAGGGCGCCCAGCCCCAGACCTGCTAGAAACCAGCTGAAGCCGCTCGTTTTGTTATCTGACATGCGCATCATCTCCCTGGATTGAAATCACTTTAATAGCGAATTTATGGTATGCCTGAACCTCTGCCCGTGCAAATGGCGCGAACCGCATCCTTAATCTGCCGCAAGTACGACGCGGACAGTTCTCCCGACACTCGTTCTGATGCCTGCCCGGAGAACGAGGGTGGCCAGCCTGATCTTCCGGAACGCCTTGCACTGCAGGCAGCCGCTCACCCGCCAAGATCCACGAGGTCGACCCCATCAATCGGTCGCCCGAGAAATCGGCTTCCCAGCGCGCGAAACTTCGTCACCGAATCCGTCGCAAAGAACTGCGTTTTCCCCGCGCCGCCCGAAGCCTCCAGCATCCCCGCCACCTGCTCTGCCGTTACCGCCGCCGAATCGATCACCCGCCAGCGCATCGGTACCGCCCGCTCGATCTGCGCCCGCAGCAGCGGATAATGCGTGCACCCCAGCACCAGCGTATCGGGATTAAGCGCCGAATCCACCGCCTGCGTCATCAGCTCCGACATATAAATGCGCAGCACTTCACTCGTCACCGGATGCTCGATCCATCCCTCCTCCACCAGCGGCACCAGCAGCGGACATGCTTTCTCCAGAGCGCGCAGATTTCTCTGCTCGCACGCCAGCAGGTAAGCGTGACTTTCAACCGTAGCCGCGGTAGCCACCACCAGCACGTCGCGCGTGGCCGAGCTTGCCTGCGCCGCGTTCGCGCCGGTCTCCACCACGCCCAGCACGGGCACCGGCACCGCGTCGCGAATCACATCCAGAGCCAGCGCGCTGGCCGTATTGCACGCGATCACCAGGAACTCTGCCCCCTGCGCGACCAGAAATCGCGCGCTCGACGCCGCATACCGCGCCACCGTGGCTCGCGACTTCGCTCCATACGGCAGTCGGGCTGTGTCGCCCAGGTAGAGATAATCTGCCGAAGGAATACGCTCCAGCAGCGCCCGCAGCACCGTCAGGCCGCCCACGCCCGAATCGAAGACGCCGATCTTCATGGCGTCACCTCGGCCGCTTGCCCTGGTCGCGATGTGGGATTGGCTTCAGGACTAGCTTCCGAGGCCAGATACGTCCTCGTCAGATCCGCGTGACCGGCCAGCGTCTGCCGCGGCTGCCCATCGACCAGGAAGTGTACTTCTGCAATCGACGGCATGTTCGCGTGCAGAGTCGCCATCATCGCCAGCAGCGTGAGCGTCTCCGGTTCGATGCCCGAGGGCTGTGCCGCCGCCAGCGCTCCGCTCAGGTCGACGACGGCAATTCGCCCGCTACTCGCCTGCTCTCCACGCGCTTTCGGCAGCGGCAGGAAATAAACCTCGTTGACGCCCGTTTCCACGCTCATCGGATGGGTCGAGCCGGCCGCATGAAACGCCGCGATCAGATTGTCCAGCAGCACGCGCGCCTGTGCGTTATCGTCCGCCGGCAGCGCAATGCTCCGCTGCACCGACGTCATGGACCCGTCGAGATCGTTGGGGATGTACAGCATCACGCTGCGTGGAGCGCTCGGGCTTCCCTCTGTGATTTCCGCGGGAGCCATCGTCGCCTCCGCGTGCAGCCGGTCCTGCGCGCGGTTCCGCAGCCGAATCAGAAACGCCGCCATCACCACGCAGGCCAGCAGCATGATCAGGAACAGCACCTTGTGCACGCGCGAAATCATGGCTGCTTCCAGTCGCTCCGCCACGATTCGACCGCTGCAGCCAGCGCATTCACAACCGTCTCCTGATAACCCGTATCCGAGATTCCCTTCCCCCCGGTGATATGACCCGCGACCAGCGGAGCCATCTCCACTGCAACCGCGGGGCAGGCAAGGTTGTCCATGGGCTGCACCGAGGCGCGGCCCAGAGTCACCGGAATTTGCGCGTGCGCCATAGCGGAGTCAATTTCCGATTCCAGCTTCACGCTCTGCGTCACGTATCCCGCCTGCGCCGTGGGCCACGACAGTGGATGCGTCTGCGCCGCGGGCGCCAGAGCCGCCGTATACAGATGAACGCCGCTGCCGGTTGCCGTCGCGTGAAGAACCAGGCAGACGGCAGCCTGCGCGTGATTCGCCGCTTCCGCTCGATTCAGCGCCGGCAGGGTCGCATCAGCCTCCCGCGTCGTCACCACATTCACGCCCCGCGCCTGCAGCGTCGATCGCAACCGCACCGACAGCGCCAGCGTGACGTTCTTCTCTGCGAGCCCGTTGCCCAGTCCCGCGCCTGCGTCCGTCCCGCCGTGGGCTGCGTCGATCACCACCACAAATTGTCCCGTGTTCGCCTGCGCGGATGGGACTGGCGACGCCTGCTGTGCGGGTTGCGTTTGCGGCGCCGACTGGGCCAGGACGCTGCCCCACACCGCCAGCCCCAGCACAACCGCCTCAGTCCAGCGCATAGATCGCCAGACCGCTCAGCAGTTTCGGATAGAAATCCGTGGACTTCTGCGGCATCACCTCTCCGGCAAACGCTACTTCGCGGAGCTGCTCCATGGTCACCGGATTCATCAGGAACGCGACGTTGGCCTCCCCGCGCGCCACCTCCCCTGCCGCCTCTCCGGCATCACGCAGGTAGTGCAGATGCACCTGATCCCGAATGTCCTCCGGGCTGATGCCGAGCAGCCTCTCCAGAACCAGGCTGTGCAGTTGCAGGACGTCGAGTTGCCGCTGGCGAGCCGGAACACCCTGCAGCGCGTCAGCCACCGCCGCCGCTTTCGCGGTCAGCAGATGCCAGCCTTCCGGCGTCACGGCGACAAAAGCCGTCGCTCCGCGAACGCTGCCCAGTCGCGCCATGGCCCGTGCCGTATCGTGGTCGGCCAGCCTTTCAATCTCGAACCAGCGCTGCGCCGCCTCAAGGAGTCTTGATGGAACGAAATCCTTCAGGCCAAAGACGACGCGGTGCGTCGGCAGGATCACCAGACCCTCCGCGTCCATATTCACGAACGTCATCATGGCGGCAGCTTCCGGCCGGGCCGGCTGAGGCAGCCCGGAGGTCGCCCGTTCGCACTTCTCCGGCGGTTCTTCCGCGGAACACTCCTTCGCATAGTTCAGCGCCGTTTCGTACCGGTGGTGAC
>DATGJK010000342.1:0-7304 GCA_035295245.1 Acidobacteriaceae bacterium | reverse complement strand
ATTGCCGGGGTGGGCGCGGTGATTGTGGCAGAGGATGCGGGAGCGCCGAGGGTGCTGCTGATCCGGCGCGGGCACGAGCCGCTGAAGGGCGAATGGTCGCTGCCTGGAGGCGCCGTGGAACTCGGCGAGACGCTGGAGGAGGCGATCCGGCGAGAAGTGCTGGAGGAGACCGGGCTGGCGGTGGAGCCGCTGGAGGTGGTCGAGGCCTTCGATCGCATTGCGCGCGACGATGCGGGGCGGGTACGGTACCACTACGTGCTGGTGGATTTTCTGTGCCGGGTCACGGGAGGGGCGGACGTGGCTTGCCCGGTGATCTGTGCCACGGATGCGCTGGAAGCGCGATGGGCCGGCGCCGATGAACTTGATGGGCTGACGCCGCTAACGGTGAAGGTGATCGAGAAGGCGTGGCAGATGGCGGCAGCTGACATCTAACGGTGTAGCGGGAGACGGGAATCGCGACTGCGCGCATGGCGACAACGACAGCCACTCCACGGAGCAGACGATACAAAACGCTGCGCATCCTGCGCTGGATCCTGATCATCTTCTTTCCCCTTCTGGTGGTGGTTGTGGCCTTCGCACTGCTGCGGCCGCTGGACGTGCTGTGGATGGCCGCCGAGGCGCGGTTGGTTCTTCAGGGGATCCAGAGCCGAACCACAAAGATTCCCGTTCCCGGCGTGGGCGATGTCCGGGTGCACTACTACGAAGGCGGGTCGGGCATGCCGCTGGTGCTGGTGCACGGACTGGGCGGGCGCGCGGATGACTGGGTGAATCTGATACCGCAACTGGTGCGCGATCACCACCACGTGTACGCGCTGGATCTTCCTGGGTATGGGCGATCGGAGTGGCCGGGGAACGCGAAGTATTCGATTGCAGAGGAGGCCGGGGACGTGCAGGCCTTCATGAACAAAATGGGGCTGCAGCAGACGGATCTGGCCGGGTGGTCGATGGGCGGCTGGGTGGCCATGCAGGCGGCGGTGAACGAGCCGCAGCGGATACGGCGGCTGGTGATCTTCGACAGCGCGGGGCTGACGTTTGGGCTCACGTGGGATCCGAGCCTATTCGTGCCGAACACGCCGGAGAAGCTGCAGACGCTGGACGACTTGCTGATGCCTCACGGCGCGCCGCCGGTGCCGAAGTTTGTGCAGCGGGCAATTTTCCAGTTCGAGAAGAAACATGGCTGGGTCGTGCAGCGGAACATGGACTCGATGCTGATGGGAGATGATCTGCTCGACAACAAGCTGGGCGCGCTGAAGATGCCGATGCTGATCATCTGGGGCAAGCAGGATCACCTGATTCCGGTTTCAGAAGGGGAGGCGATCCATCACGCTGTGCCGCAGTCGGAGCTGCAGGTGTTCGACGGATGCGGGCATCTGCTGCCTGAAATGTGCGCGAAGCAGGTGGGACCGGTGGTGAACGGATTCCTCGACGAAGCCTCGCCGATCGGGGGACGCAAGGCGGTGATCGGTTCTAAGGCGAAGTAGGTTTCGTGTCGATCTGCCGGCGGAGTTCATTGCAGAATCCGCGATTGCGGCGGACATAGCGGAAATCGGTGAAGAGCGTGGCCGCGGCCAGGAGCAGAAACGCGAGCAGTAACCAGCGGCTGCGGCGGTCGGGATAGCGGCCCATCTGGCGAAAACAGACGGAGATGAGGAAGGCCGCAAGCGTGGCGAGCACGGTGAGGGGCGCCAGAGAGCTGCATTCAATGGCGCGGGAACGCGCCATGAGCCAGACGGACCCTGCAGCAGTGGCCACGACGAGGACTCCAGTGGCGAGGATGCGCCATTCAAAGCGCGCCGATGCGGCTGAATTCTGCCGGCTGGAATTGGGCTGAACGATCAAGGGCCGCCTCTACCGATTCTTTCGTAGGTTGATAGCCGCGGGGCACTGGTTGCGCATCGAGTCTGCGGATGCGGACGGTTCAAAATCCACCTTTACCGATGTCCATGCTGGCGGGCAATGGATTGCGCTCGTCGATGTACTGCTCGATGATTTTTTCGAGGATGCCTTTGGCGGCGAGGATGAACTCGACCGCGTCGCGGGCGGCTCCGTGGCCGCCTTCGTGGGGCGTGACGTAATGCGCGGAGGCCTTGACCTGCTCGCGGGCGTTGGCCACGGCGACTGCAAATCCGCAAACACGCATCACGGGGAGGTCGATGACGTCGTCGCCGACGTAGCAGATTTCGTCGAGCGTGATCTTTTCTTTGGCCATGATGTCGCGGACTGACTGCATTTTGTACGCCTGGCCCATGTAGACGTACTCGAGTCGCAGATCGCGGGCGCGAAGGGCGACGGTTTCGGAAATGCGTTTCGTGATGATGGCGCACTTCATGCCACCAAGACGCGCCAGCGAGACGCCGGTGCCGTCGTGGGCGTTGAAGCCCTTGGCCTCGACCATGCTGGCGGAGGAGATGGCGTATCCGCCTTTGCTCTCCATGGCTGCGGCGTGATCGGCGGTCGTTGTGCTGGGTGCGGGGGCCGGGAAAAGCCATATGCCGCCATCGGTGAGAACGCCGTCGACGTCGAAGATGATGAGCTGGATGCGGCGGGCGCGCTCTTCCGCGCTGAGAGAGGGCGAGGCAGTCATATGAGCGAGGATAGCTGGTGTGGCGGCTAGCGGTGAAGCGGGTAGCGATAAAGCGGCTAGCGGTGAAGCCTTCGGGCCGGGGCGGTTCGCAAGGAGGTGCGCGGTACCAAAGTCCTGTATTCCGGTGCGGCAGGGGGGTTGCCTCGCGGGATAAAATAAACGGATGTTGTGCAGGTGCGAGCCGAAGCGAGCCAGCGTGTCCGATGCCGTTGAGGTTCGCCCCGCATGAGCCGCTTGTGGCGCCTGCTGTATTACGCGCGACGTTACTGGCTGCAGGCGTTCTCGGCGGTGGTTCTGGCTGCCGGCGTGGGCCTGATGGATGCGTTCCGGGTCCTGCTGATCGGGCCGATCTTCGACAACGTGCTGAACCCCCACGCGCCGACGCGGGCGAAGTCGACGCCGCTGCTGGGACAGCTTGGCGAGCGGTGGCACATCAATATTCGTCCGGAACTGCTCGTTCCGCACTGGATACACAACGACTGGTCGACGATTGCGTTTGCGTTTGTGGCGTCGACGCTGCTGAAGGGCGTTTGCGATTACACGGGCACGTACCTGGCGAACTATGCCGGGTTCGGCATGATCACCGATATGCGGGACGACCTCTACGAGGCGATCCTGCGGCGGTCGGTGGCGTTCTTTCAGAAGCACACGACGGGCACGCTGCTTTCGGCGCTGATCAACGACATTGAGCGCGTGCAGTATGCGACCTCGTCGGTGCTGTCGGATTTCCTGCAGCAGCTGTGCACGCTGGCGTGCATGATCGTGGTGGTGATTGCGCTGGGCGGGAAGATGGCCTGGGTGCTGCTGATCTTTGTGCCGATTGTGGCCGGATCGATTCGGCGGATCGGGCGGGACGTGCGGCGGACGACACGCAGGGGCCAGGACAAGCTGGCGGAAATCCAGAACATTCTGCACGAGACGATTACAGGGAACCGGATCGTCAAGGCATTCAACATGGAGTTCTGGGAACTGCTGCGCTTCCGGCAGGCGGCGCGGAAGCTGTTCCATGCGAATCTGCGGTCGGTGCGGGCGCAGGCGCTGACGTCACCGCTGATGGACTTCATCGGAGCGGTGGCGATTGCGATGCTGCTGCTGGTGGGGCGGAATCAGATCGGGCACAACGCGATGCCGGAAGGCGTCTTCTTCGCCTTCATTGTGGCGTTGTTCAAGATGTATGACCCGATCCGGCGGTTTGGGGTGTACTACAACAATTTCCAGCAGGCCGCGGGCGCGTCGGCGGCGATCTTCGACTTCATGGATGACCAGGACGAAGTGCCGGAGGCAAAGCATCCGCAGCCCCTGAAGAGGTTCCGCGACAAAATTGTGCTGGAGGACGTGAGCTTCCGGTACCGGGAGAAGGATACGGAGGAGCCGCGGGTCGTGCTGCAGGATATCAACCTGACGATCCACTACGGAGAAGTGGTGGCTCTGGTGGGGCCCAGCGGCGCGGGCAAATCGACGCTGGTGAATCTGATTCCGCGGTTCTTCGATGTGACCGGCGGCCGGATCACGATGGATGGGATCGACGTGCGGCAACTGAGTCTGGCGTCGCTGCGGGCGCAGATCGGGAAAGTGACGCAGGAGACGATCCTGTTCAACGACACGGTGCGGAACAACATCGCGTACGGCCAGCCGGATGTGCCGCTGGGGCGCGTGGTGGAGGCAGCGAAGGCGGCGCTGGCGCACGACTTCATCGAGCAGATGCCGGACGGGTACGACACCGTGATCGGCGAGAAGGGATTTCGGCTGTCCGGCGGGGAACGGCAGCGGCTGGCGATTGCGCGGGCGATCCTGAAGGGGGCGCCGGTGCTGATTCTGGACGAAGCTACGTCGGCGCTGGACGCGGAGAGCGAATCGCTGGTGCAGCAGGCGCTGGGGAATCTGATCGCGGGGCGCACCGCGATCGTGATCGCGCATCGGCTGTCGACGGTGCGGCGCGCCAACCGGATTGCGGTGCTGGAGCAGGGACGGATTACCGCCATCGGAACGCACGACGAGCTGCTGCAGACCTCGCCCACCTACCAGAAGCTTTACCGGCTACAGTTCATGGATATCGGCGAGGGCAATGGGAACGGGACCGCCCATGGGAGCCTGGCGACGGGCATCGAGCCGGCTCTGACGGGAAAGACGAAAGCATGAGCAACGGAACGCGGCCGGTTTTCTCGATGACAGGATTTGCCCGGGTAACGGGACGGGTTACGGAGACGCTGAGCTTTACGGTGAGCCTGAAGAGCGTGAATCATCGGTTTCTCGACGTGCATATGCGGCTGCCCAGCGGAACGGAAGGGCTGGAGATGCAGCTGCGGCGCGTGCTGAAAGAGAAGCTGAAACGCGGGCATGTGGAGCTGATGCTGAATCTGGAGCGCAGCCAAAGAGCCGAAGCGGGATACGATCACGCGCTGGTGGCGGCGTACGTCGAGGCGTTTCGGGCAGCGGCTGCGGAGCACGGGCTGACCGATAAGCCGGACCTGAATTCAGTGTTTCGGCTGCCGGGCGTCCTGACGATGGAGGCCCGCAGCACCGTTGAAGAGTTAGAGGGCCTGGAATCGAAGGTGCTGGGAGAGATGGATGGTTTGGTGGCCGCGCTGAACAGCATGCGGGCCCAGGAGGGCGCGGTTCTGGCGAATGAGCTGCGCGCGTGCATGCAGCGGCTGCGGTCGATGGTGGACGAGGCAGCGACGTTGCGCGAGAAGGTGCAGCAGGCGTACGTCGAGAGACTGAATCAGCGGCTGAAGTCCATGCTCGACGGCGGATTCGATCAGGATCGAATTTTGCAGGAGGCAGCCCTGATTGCGGAGCGCAGCGACGTGGAAGAGGAAGTGACCCGGTTGCGGACGCACATCGACCATTTCACGGGTTTGCTGGACGAAGGCGGCGAAGTGGGCAAGAAGCTGGATTTCCTGCTGCAGGAGATGAACCGGGAGGCGAACACGCTGCTTTCGAAGACGAGCGGGGTAGCGGGCAACGGGACGCGCATCACGGAAGCCGGGCTGGGCATGAAGTCGGAGATCGAGAAGGCGCGGGAGCAGGTACAGAATCTTGAATGAGAAAGCCGGTTAGAGCCGGTGAGGCAGCGGGCAACTGACAGATCAACGCACGAGGGAGAATTTGGCGGGAATCCTATTTATTATTTCGGCGCCGTCGGGGTCGGGGAAGTCCACGATTGTGAACGAACTGCGGTCGCAGGTCTCGGGGCTGGAGTTTTCGGTATCCTGGACGACGCGGGGACCGCGCGGATCGGAACAGAATTCGCGCGACTACCAGTTCACGACCCGCGAGCACTTTGAGGAGATGATCCGCCAGGGGGAGTTCCTCGAGCATGCGGAGGTCTTCGGGAACTATTACGGGACGCCGCGGCGGGCGCTGGATGAGGCGTTTTCCAAAGGCAAAGACCTGCTGCTGGACATCGATGTGCAGGGAGCTGCGCAGGTACGGCGTAAGATGCCGGATGCGGTTTCGATTTTTCTGATGCCGCCCTCGCCGGAGATTCTGGCCAATCGGCTGAGGAGCCGGAGCCGGGCTGACGGGAGCGTGACCGAGGAGGACATCAACCGGCGGCTGGCGAAGGCAAAACAGGAGATTGAGAATTACCGGGATTACGGATATATTCTCGTCAACGATATCCTGGAACGAGCCGTGGAAGAGATGGTCGCGATTGTGGCTGCGGAGCGTTTCCGGCGGAATGGAGCCGCCGGAAATGGCAACATGCAGACCCAGCGGCTGATGGAGATCGCGGAGAGTTGCCGGCGGGCAAATTCGGATGCGAAGGTGCAACCGGTGCTGCGAGCCTTTGGCGTCCTGACGGTTTGATCCAGCGAGGGCGGGGATCGATTTCGGAGGTAAGACGATGGCAATCGAACGCGAGTATGACAGCAACTTTCGCTACGTGCTGGTAGCAGCGCGGCGTGCTCGCCAACTGCAGAACGGGTCAGAGCCGCTGGTGCAGAGCCGTTCGCGCAAGGCAAGCAAGGTGGCGCAGGAAGAGATTGCAGCGGGGAAAATCGCGTACGTGAAGAAGGAAGACGTTCCTGTTGTAAAGCCTGAGATCGAATCTCCGGATATCCCGAAGTTCGCCTCGTAGCCACGAGCGGGGCGCTCCGCTCCGCAGATGCAATGCCTTCGCCCGGGGAGCGTTAAGATCACCTTATGAAGGTCACGGTCGGCGTTTCCGGCGGGATTGCAGCTTATAAATCGGCGGAACTGGTGCGGGCGCTGCAAAAGCACGCGCTCGATGTTCATGTGGTGATGACGCATGCGGCGCAGCAGTTTGTGCAGCCTCTGACCTTCGCGGCTCTCACCGGTCACAAAGTGATTACAGGATTATGGGACGGGTCAGAGCAGTCGGGGGAAGTGTCCTCGATCGAGCACATGGACGCGGCACAGACGAGCGATGCGCTGGTGGTCGCTCCGGCTACCGCGGATATCCTGGCAAAATTTGCTCACGGCATTGCGGACGATTTTCTGAGCACGCTGTATCTGGCGACGACGGCGCCCGTGATTGTGGCGCCCGCGATGAATGTGAACATGTGGGAGCACCCGGCGACGCAGGCGAATATCGAGACGCTGGTGAGCCGCAACGTGCGGATCGTGAGCCCGGAGAGCGGATACTTGGCGTGCGGGATGACGGGAGCGGGGCGGCTGGCGGATGTCGATCTCATCGTCGAAGCAGTGCTGAGCGTTCTGCATTACCGCAACGATCTGGCCGGAGAAACGGTGCTGG
>DATGJK010000341.1:0-3040 GCA_035295245.1 Acidobacteriaceae bacterium | reverse complement strand
CTATTGCAATTTGTTCACCCGGCCGCAAACGCGGCGCACGGCCGATGCTGATAACCTGCTGCTTTCCAGGATTCGAGGCGTTCAACGCATGGGAAAATTTATTCCTGGCCTGATTATCGGCCTGCTCATCATTCCGATTGTTGTGTGGTGCTGGCTGACCCTTGGCAATCCGCCGGTTGCAGTTTCCGACCCCTCTTTCCCGTTTGAAAAGCAGATCGTCCACATGCCTCTGAACAGGCGCATTGATGCGCAGATGCCGAAGACCTCGCCTATCCAGGCCACGCCGGAAAACCTGCTGGCCGGCGCTCACATTTATCGGGAGCAGTGCGCTTCGTGTCACGGACTGTCCGGGCATCCATCGGGCTTCGGCCCGCACATGTATCCCGCGGCTCCGCAACTCTGGAACAAGCACCGCAACGGCGTGGTTGGAGTCAGCGACGATCCTGTCGGTGAAACGTACTGGAAGGTGGATAACGGGATTCGCCTGACCGGCATGCCGTCGTACAGGAAGACGCTCAGCGATACAGAGATGTGGCAGGTTTGCTGGTTGCTGAAGCAGGCGGACCAGCCGCTGCCGTCCGATGTGCAGCAGCTGGTGCAGACTCCGCTGCCAGAATCCACTCCGAATCCGGTGCGCTAATAGTTCGATTTGATCGCGTAGGTCAGCCCGGTGGTGAACTCGAAGGAGTTCCGCCTTGTCGGCGGGCTGGAGGGCGGTGGATCGTTCAGGTAGCTGTCGATTGACCCGACGGAGAACGCCAGCCTCTTGAAGAAGGGCATGGTCAGCGTATTCGTCTCACCCGCCGAGTACGCATAAGGATTGTTGTAGGCGGGAATCCACGAAACCTGTTGCCTGAACAGCACCTTCAGCGGGAGCTTCACAGACCAGGTCCCGTCCAGCGTTGACCCAATGAGGTTCTGGTCGTACGCGCGGGAGTTGACGATGAACTGCTGCGACTCGTACTGCAGCGTCGTTTTCAGGTCCAGTTCCTGTTCGGGACGCTTCACCGCGGTCCAGCCAATTCCCGCGCCGTAGATTTGCTGCAGGTCCAGATCCTGAGCGAAGTTGTGGTCGAAGACCGTCTGGCCGAGCGCGTAAAAGCGGGGCGAGAAGTACTCGTCGCGCTCCGCGTCAGCGTGGTAGATGCTGCTCTTCGATGCGTAGCCGGGCGTCATTACTCCGCCGCTGGCGTAGGGCGGCTGAATGATTTTGCCGAAGGAGCCGTTGAAGTCGAGCGAGGTGCGGTTGCGCGTATTGAGCCAGGCAACGGTAGGAACAACGCGGGCCAGCGCCATCGCGCCGGTGAACGTGTACTGATTCTGCGTCGCCTGCACAACCGTAGCGCCCGCCGTCACCTGGCCGTTCCAGCCGCCAAGAATTCCTGGGTGACCCTCGATTTGCTTGCGCAGCGTGGTTTCGTCCAGCACGTATTCAGCCCGCTTGATGGGGAGGATAACCTCCGCGCCTGGCGGCTCCTGTTGCCTCACCGTGATGCTGCCGTCGCTTACGGCGAGAGTTCCCTCGGGCAGATCGGGGGGCAGCTTCCCATCTTGCGGCGACACGCCCTTCTCCAGCACGACCAGCTTTGTAGCAGTACGGATTTCTTTCAGCTGCGACCACTTCACGTGTATTTCGCCCACATACTCGCTGTGGAACCAGACGGTTTCGCCGACGACGCGCAGCAGCTTGCCGGAGAGGTGGTCTCCGTTTTCGAAGACAAGGGTATCGGGAGCAGCTTCGGGCGCCTTGGTTTTTCCAGAAGCCGAGCCGTGTGCGGCAGCTGCGGAATTCGTTTCGCTGTTGTTCTCAGGCGAGGCAGGTGTGAGGGCGAGAAAGAGCATCAGGAATGCAGTGGCGCACATGCGCAGCTTCCCAAAAACTCCCGGGGGAAGGAGAACCATCAGGCAAGAACTCCGTACAAATCGTGCAAGACGCAATCGTTCCGTGGGGCTACTTCGATACTACAGGAGGGTGGAGCACCGGCAGCGCGAACTGAGCGCGTTGAGAGTTACCTTCGGTGATCCTGCAAGGGAAAAAGATGAGGCCGCGGACATTCGCGCGGCCTCAGTCGTGACGTGTTGAGAACGAATTTACGGGTGCGTCGGAATCACACCCGGCGCGAACAGGTCCGACAGATCATTCGCGTTCGCCGCATCCCCCAGCCACGGTGAAGATCCCTGAGCACGAAGATGGAAGATTTCCTGCATGGTACGAAGATCGGAGGAGTGGGTCATATCGACGGAGCTGGCGTAGGGAAGTCCGCTGACGTTCGGACGCGCCAGATCGGAGATGACGATCTCGCCGATGGTGTGGCTGAGGTCGTCGGCATTATCTCCCGTCTCGCCATCTTTTTCCGTCTCATCCCACCAGAGGATGATCGCGCCGCCGTCTTTGTACGCCTTTGACGCCATGATCATCGGAACGAGGCGGCTCACGGCGTTGTCGCCGGCCCGGATCTGGGCAGCATCGCCGGTAAGTCCTGCGAAGCCGCCGGTGAGGCCGCTGTGCTGGTCATTGTATTGGTCGGGCGTGATCCAGTTGTAGTCGGCCACGCGATTGTCGGCGAGATCAAAGGCCAGCTGCTGCAGCGGCGCGTAATGAAAGCGCAGCGGATTGGAGGTCGTGGTGTTGTCGCCGCCGTTGGTGTCGGTAAAGAACACCATGGGATTGTGCTTGGGCGCGTAGTTGTACTGCATGCCGGCGTTGTATTCATTGAGATTGCTGCCCGCGGCGAAGATGCCGGAGAAGCCGACAAGCGGCACGGTCCACTGATCCGCAGAAAGCGGCAGATTCGTCAGCTTGCCATTGCTGCTGGCAAGATCGATATCTTCCTGATAGGACTTCCAGCTAAACCCGGCGAGCTGCAGCAAACCACAGAGGTGCTGTGTGGTGGTTTGCACGTTGTTGGGAGTGCCGGCCGGCTCGGTGTACGGATCGTTGTCGTTCAGAACGCCGTAGTTCGTGCCTGCTTCGGCCCAGATGTACTGCGGCTCGGAAGGATGAATGTGATTCTGCCCGCTGGAGGTCGCCAGAACATTG
>DATGJK010000340.1:0-15181 GCA_035295245.1 Acidobacteriaceae bacterium | reverse complement strand
AGCGCGCCTTTAGCCCGGAGCCGCGGAAACAGCAGAACGGCCACAATCACGACAGCGAGGATGACAAAAAGCCCGAGACCCAGCAGCGCTTTCGTTCCCGACAGCGGAGGCGGATTGCCGGAGTGTTGCTGATGAGAGGATTGCAAATCAGTCATGGATCAGTCTCCGGCCACGGGCTGCGGCCTGTGGCTGTGGCGGCGGGCTTCACGCTCGCGGCGCCTCCGCTCCAGGCGGCCGTGCAGCACGCTGAAGACAGTTGGAACAAAAAACAAAGTCGACACGGTGGCGAACAGCAGTCCGCCGATGACGGCACGGCCCAGCGGCGCGTTCTGCTCGCCTCCCGAGCCCAGGCCGAGCGACATCGGCACCATGCCGATGATCATGGCGAGCGCGGTCATCAGCACCGGCCGGAAGCGCACATACCCGGCATTCAGAGCGGAGAGCGGCGCATCGCCGACAGTCTCCTCCAGCTGTTCGCGCGCAAAGCTCACTACGAGGATGGAATTGGACGTGGCCACTCCCATGCACATGATCGCGCCGGTCAGCGCGGGCACGCTCAGCCTGGTCTGCGTCACGAACAAGATCCAGATGATGCCCGATACAGCCGCAGGCAGGGCGGTAATGATGATGAACGGATCAAGCCACGACTGGAAGTTGACGACGATCAGCAGGTAGACCAGAAGGATGGAGAAGATAAGGCCGCCGAGCAGTCCGGCGAAGGACGTGCGCATCGTTTGCACTTGCCCGCGAACGACGATTCGGGATCCGCGGGGCAGTTGGCCCTTCCACCTGGCGATCCGCCGATCGATTTCCCGGCTCACACTGGCGAGGTCGGAGCCTGCGACATTGCCGAAAATATCGATGACGGGCGTGATGTTGTAATGCGTAACCGTCGCCTGCTCTTCCCCGGGCTCGATGGCGATGAGGTTGCCGAGAATCTGAACCGGGCGGCCGCCAACCGGACCGGACTGAGCCGGCATGCCGGCGCCCATCGACGTGCGGTTCGCTGCTGCGCCGCTTCCCGGAGTCACCGGGATGTTTCTCAGGTCCTGCAGATTATCGAGCGCATACTGCGGCGCCTGTGTCGCAATGCTGTACTCCACCCCGTTGCGCGGATCGAGAAAATACGTCGGCGCTGTTTGAAAGCTGCCGCTGGTAGCCACGAGAAGGCTCTGCATGATGTCGCGCTGCTGAAAACCTGCGCCTTCGGCCATAGTGCGGTTGATGTTGATCTGCAGCTTCGGGTCGTTGAAAGGCTGCTGGATGCGCATGTCCGCGGTACCCGGCACATACTTGAGGTCGTTCAGCAACTTCTCAGCAAACGCACGATTCCCAGCCTGATTCGGCCCCACGATTTGCACGTCAATCGGTGAGGGCAGGCCGAAGTTGAGGATCTGCGTCACCATGTCGACCGGTAGTGTGTAGAACTCAGTCCCCGGAAAGCGTTGTGGCAACTCCTCACGGAGCTTCGCGATGTATTCGTCGGTCGGACGGTGATTCGGCGCCAGGCTTACCTGAATATCAGCATCCGCCGGTCCCACCGCAGCAGAATTCGAATAGGACGTATTGATTCCGGAGTAGGGCAGACCGATGTTGTCGATGATCGTGCCCAGTTCCTTCTGCGGGATCATCTCGCGGATGGTGTTATCGATGCGGTCGCACAGATCGGCCATATCTTCGATCCGTGTTCCGGTGCGCGCGCGGACGTGAAGCTTGAATTGCCCGGCATCGACGCTGGGGAAGAAGTCCGCTCCGAGAAATGGGTACAGGAAGGCCGCCGATCCGACGGTGAAAACGAAAAAGATGATCATGAACACGCCGGCATGACGGATGCAGAGATCCAGCATGCGCCTGTACCCGGTGCGGATGCGCTCGAAGCGATACTCAAAAGCCTGCTGAGACCGGACGAATGGGTTCCGACTGCGCCGCGGTTGGTCTGCGTCGGATGCATGGTGCTCGCGCAGCAGGTATTTCGCCATGGTCGGAACCAGGGTGCGCGACAGCAGATACGAGGCCAGCATGGCAAAGACGACGGCCTCAGCCAGCGGCACGAAGAGGTACTTCGCGACACCGCTCAGAAAGAACATCGGAACGAAAACGATGCAGATCGCGATGGTGGCGACAAATGCCGGCACAGCGATCTGCGCCGACCCGTCGAGGATAGCCTGCTCCAGCGCCTTGCCGTGCTCCAGATTGCGGCTGATGTTCTCGATGGCCACGGTCGCGTCATCGACAAGAATGCCGACGGCAAGAGCCAAACCGCCCAGCGTCATGATGTTGATCGTCTCGCCGAGCGCGCTCAGCACAAGCAGAGACGTGAGGATCGACAACGGGATGGAAACTGCGATGATGACAGTGCTGCGCCAGCTGCCGAGAAAGACGAGGATCATCAGCGCCGTCAGGCAGGCGGCAATCACTCCTTCGTGCACCACGCCTTCGATCGACGCGCGCACGAAGAGCGACTGATCGGCAAGAGGCGTGATCTTCAGTTGCGCCGGCAGCTGCGATTTAAGGCTTTCGGCTTTGGACAGAATGCCCTTGACGATACTCAGGGTGGAGGTGTTCCCCGTTTTGATCACGGAAAGCAGCGTGGCTCGCTGACCATTCACGCGCACGATGTTGGTCTGCGGCGGATAGCCGTTCCGCACATGCGCCACGTCGTGGATGTACACCATGGCGCCGTTCACCTGACGGATCGGCAGGTTGTTGAGCTCCTCGATCGTCTGCGGGGCGCTGTTCGTATCCAGGTTGTACTCGAAGGGGCCAATTTTCATCGTCCCCGAGGGGAGAATGAGGTTCTGCGCGGCGATTGTGTTCACCACGTCAGCCGGGGAGAGACCCTTCGCCTGCAGCGCGGGCAGATTCAGATCAACCTGCACTTGTCGCTCCTTACCGCCATACGGGTAAGGGAGGCCGGCACCGGGTACAGTCACGAGTTGCGTGCGGATAAAGTTGAGTGCCAGGTCGTTGAGTTGCATCTCCGAGAGCCCCTCGCCGGAGACGCCGAGCTGAATAATGGGAACACTGGAGGCGTTGTACTGGATAACCAGCGGAGGCGTAGTGCCCTCAGGCATCTGCCGAATCTGAGTCTGAGCGATAGCGGTGACCTGCGCGACCGCATTGGCGATGTTCACGCCCGGCTGAAAATAAATCTTGACGATAGCCGTGTTGGGAAGCGAAACCGATTCAATGTGCTCGATGTCGTTCACCGTCGTGGTCAGCGATCGTTCGCTGAGCGTGACGATGCGCTCGGCCATCTGTTCGGCAGAGAAGCCCTGATACCGCCAGATCGTCGACACGACGGGGATGTTGATGTTGGGAAAAATGTCCACCGGCATGTTCATAATGGCCAGCGGTCCCAGCACCATCAGCAGCAGCGCGAGCACGGCGAAGGTATACGGCCGACGCAGCGCCAGGCGGACTATCCACATAACGTTTCAGCTTCTCCCGCGAGGCGGATTTCTCCACACAGAAGCCTCGTGGTTCTGTTCATTTTGTTCAATGGGCAACAAGGAAAATCAGAAATGTTGCTGATTCCAGTATCTTCCTCTTTCAGTTCTGTCGGGAAGAAGGCGGACAGCACCCCGTGACTTTGGAGACGGGTAGGGCCGGATGAAAGACGCGCCTTTCAGGAGCATTGGGTGCATGTCTAACGGATGATTGGTAGCTGCTGCCGATTCGACTGAGGCAGGGAGCGGAGCTCAGAGGTTGGTTTTGTGGAAGAGCCGGGCCGGCGCATTACGAACAGCGAACATGATCAGCCCCCAAAAGCGCGGCGTGTAGAGCACGGATTTTCGGCGCTGAATGGCAGTCACGATGTCCCGCGCGACTTTCGCGGGCTGCGCAAACAAGGGACCCCGAGGCAAATGCGCCGTCATGGGCGTGGCCACGAATCCAGGTTTGATGGTCAGGACCTGCACGTTGGTTCCGTGCAGGCGATGACGTATGCCTTGCAGAACGATATCGAGGCCCCCCTTGGAGGCTCCGTAGATGTAATTGCTCTTGCGACCGCGGTCGCCGGCCACAGAGGAGATCACCGCCAGCACGCCCTTCCGCTCGCCTTCGAAGTAATTGGCAAGCGCGTTCAGCAGCGAAACCGCTGAGATGAAGTTGGTATGCAGAATGTGATGCGCGGCGCGGAAGTCCCGCTGAGCCTCGGCCTGGTCGCCGAGGACCCCATGGGCGAGCAGCGCCAGGTCGATGCCGCCGAGCGTGGCAATCGCCTGCTGCACCATGGCCGGATGCGCGTCGGTATTGTCCAGGTCCATCACGCAGGTGGCCGCGCCCTGAGCGCCGCGCGTCACCAGGTCGTCGCGCACGGCGGAAAGCTTTGCGGCATTGCGTCCGACAAGAAAGAAAGAGGCGCCGCGCTCGGAAAAGAGGCGCAAGGTGGCCTCTGCGATAGCGGAAGTGGCGCCGAGTGCAAGAACCCGGCTCGGCAGCGGCCGTTCTTTAGCCATCGATGGCCCTCCGTCCGGTCACCCGCTGCCAGAAGGCGGAGTCGAATCCGGGATCCACGTAACGGGAGAATTCACGCCACTGCGGATAAAAGGCCTGGTACTGCTCCGGAGTCATCCGTGCATCCTTGGCGGAATACATGCGTCCGCCATGCTCGACGGTGATCCTCGCCAGCCGATCCACCAGATCGAAACTGACATGGTTGCGAATCGGGAAATCGAGCGCGAGCATCACGCCAGGCACCGGGAATGACATCATTCCAACGGAAGGCACGTCGCCGAAGAACTTGATCACGGCGAGGAACGAAGCCAGCCCGGATTTCGTGATCTCCTTCAGGATTTGCAGCATCCCCTCGCGCCCCGTCGCATGCGGAAGCACGTTCTGGAACTGCAGCAGGCCCTGGCGCCCGTACATCCGATTCCAGTGCAGGACCGAATCCAGCGGATAGAAGAATGGCTCATAGTCCACCGGACCGACCTTCGAGTTCCCGAGCTGCTTGTGAAAATACAGCGTGTTGAAAGCCGCCATGGAAAGCCGATTCAGCGCGAACTGCGGTAGCTCGAAGGGAAAGGCCAGCTTCGGCTCTTTGCTCCGATGCAGCGGGCCGGGCGCATGAGAATGATCTCCGCGCATGAAAATGCCGCGGGCGAAGTTGCGGCCGGTGGAGATGCAGTCGATCCAGGCGACGGTGTATTCGCTGTGCGCCTCCTGGGAGAGCGTGAAGAACTCGTCGATACCGTGGAACTTGTCGCCCCGGTAGTCGATCTTCCGCGAAACGATGGGCCGCAGGCGGATTTCCGCCCATGCGATCAGGCCGGTGAGGCCCATGCCACCGATCGTAGCGGCAAACCAGTCGGGGTTTTCTATTGGGCTGCACACGAAGCGTGCGCCGTCGGAGCGGACCAGTTCAAAGCGCAGCACGTGGCGGCCAAAAGAGCCGGCGACGTGATGGTTCTTACCGTGGATGTCATTCGCAATCGCGCCCCCTATGGTCACGTACTTCGTGCCAGGCGTGACAGGCAGAAAGAACCCGCGAGGAACCGCGAAATCGAGAATCTGCTGCAGCGACGCGCCGGCCTCGCAGCGGAGCACTCCGGTGGCTGCATCGAAGCTGAGCAACCGGTCCATGCCGGTCGTATCGAGCAGGGTTCCATGCTCCAGCAGGCAAACATCGCCGTAACTGCGGCCAAGCCCGATGGGTAGCTGCCTGGTAGTATTAGTCGGGCGCTTCAGCGGAAAATCCGTGGTCCAGTGGAGCGGGACGACCTCCGCCTGCAGAACGGGATAGCGCCCCCAGGATTCAAAGCGCGGGCGGTCTTTTGCTTTACTCATTCCATGTCCCGGTCACGGCTCGGCGCGTCTCAGAGCGCCGCCAAAACTGCAATTGCTGCAACCGCCGCTCCGATCAGCAGGCTCATGCGATCGGTAACGGCAAAAATCACGGGATCCTCATCCAGTTCGCCGCGCGAGGCGAGCAGCCAGACGCGCATGATCCACCAGGCCATCAGCGGAATCATCAGCCACAGGCGCGCGGGATGACGATACAGGCGAGTCACGTCGTTGCCATAAATGTAAAAGGCAAACACGACAACCGAGGCAATCGCGCAGGCGGTGCCGAAACTTCTCATCTGCTCGATATCAGCGAGCAGGTAGCCCCTCCCATTGGCCAGCGCTTGCCCGCGCGCGCGGATGTTCTGCAGTTCGCTGAAGCGCTTGACGATCGCGAGGCTGAGAAAGAGGAAGAGCGACAGGGCGCCAAGCCAGGGCGAGATGGGGACTCCCGTCGACGCAGAGCCCGCGAGCAGGCGCACCGTGTAAAGGCCGGAAAGCAGGATGACGTCAACCAGCACCACGCGTTTGAAATAGAGGGAATATGACAGCGTAACGACGAGATAGATCAACAGCCAGAGCAAGAAGCCCTGATAAAGGAAGAGTCCTGCCACCGCCCACGCCGCTCCGAGAAGCACCACGCTCAGCAGGATGCCCGTCGTCACGGAAAGGTCGCCGGCGGCGAAAGGCCTCAGACGCTTCCGGGAGTGGCGGCGGTCTGCTTCGATGTCCAGCAGATCGTTGATGACATACGTGCCCGACGCGCAAAGGCTGAAGCTGATGAACGCCAGAAATGCCGCCAGCAGCAGCGGCCATTGCAGCGTATGGGCCAGCAGCACAGGCACGAAAATGAGGATGTTCTTGGCCCACTGATGCGGCCGCAGCGCCTTCAGGAATGCCTTCACCGGCGGATTGCGTTCTTCGAATTCGCGCGCGACCGGGATGCCCAGGGAACGAAGTCTTGATCGCAGCCCGGGTACGGGATTGGCGATCATCGCACTGGAAGCATGGACCAGCAGCGGCAGATCCGGTCGGGCATTCCCGACGTAGTCGAAGCCCTCATCTCCGAAGGCCTGGCGAAGGCCGTCCAGTTTGTTGCCCGCCGTGAGATTCGTCTCGCCGTCGCTGGCCAGCACTCCATCGAAAAGACCGAGATGGTCCGCAATGCGCTGCGCCAGCGACTGGTCGGCTCCGGTCGCCAAATAGATGCGCCGTCCCTCGCCTTTTTCGGATTCCAGATACTCGATCAGCTTGCGGTTGTACGGCAGGTGGCGGACATCGAGGGTGACGCGCTTTCCGATTTCGGCTTTCACACGAGCCTTGCCGTGTAAAAGCCAGCCCGGGAGCCGCAGCAGAGTCAGCGGCTGGCTGCGCGCAAGGACAAGAAATGAATCCAGCAGGGTGTCACCCTTGACGAGGGTGCCGTCCAGATCGACGCACAAGGGTTTGCTCGACGTGGGTAGCGTCGATTGCTGCAGCGGGACCGGGCTGACGGAAACTTCTCCCATAGATCAGAACACGAATCGCCCGAAGGAGACCCGAAGAGAGCGGCCGGCCTTACACATCACCGCTGTGAATTCAAAGAGAGCTGATTAGAGGCAAGTATAACATTCCGCTGCGCGATTTCCGCTATAGGTACCATCTGCGGCACCGGCGCGTTGTGTGCAGATTCCCGCCCTCAAAGAGCAATGGCGCAGGGTTACTGTGCGACCGTCTTCTCCGCTTCCTGTTCGGCCGGCTGGCCTGATTTTTCAGCGCGCTTCTCCGGGAAATAAGCGTCGATGACGTACTGCTCGAGCATGCGCTGCGTATTGAAGAAGGATCCGTTGAGGGCGATCGTGGAGCGCATGATGCGCCGCCATTGTCCCTGATCTTTGTAGAAGAGCGGCAGGATGGTCTGCTCGAGGTGTTCGTAAAGGGAACGCGCCTCGCCGGGCTCATCGTCGTGGTCGTCAATCGCCCAGCCGGTGACGCCTTCGATCCAGCCCTCGATCCACCAGCCGTCGAGAATGCTGAGACTCGGGACGCCGTTCAGGGCGGCCTTCATGCCGCTGGTCCCGGAGGCCTCGTAGGGGCGGCGCGGGGTATTCAGCCAGAGATCGACGCCGCCGGTCAGCAGTGCGCCCAATTTCCACTCGTAGTTCTCGAGGTAGACAACCTGCAGCGGGCCACCACTCAGCTGCTTGCCAATTTCAATGACGCGGCGAATCTTCGCTTTGCCGGGCTCATCGGCGGGGTGGGCTTTGCCGGCATAAAGAATCTGCAGACCGCCGAACTTCTCAGCCATTTTGACCAGGCGCTGCGGATCGGTGAAGAGCAGGTCGGCGCGCTTGTAGGTGGCGGCGCGGCGGGCGAACCCAACGGTGAAAACCTCTGGGCGCAGCTCGATTCCCGCAGAAGCCTTCACCTCCGCAATCAAGGCGTTTTTAGAAGCAGTGTGCGCGGCGACGATCTCGTGCTCGGGGATGTCAATCGCGTAGCGCAGCGTAACGTTGTCCTGCCGCCAGCGCGGCAGGTGGCGATCGAAAACAGACTGGGTAGCAGGAGAAGTCCACGTGCCCGCATGTACACCGTTGGTGATGGCGTCGATCGTGTACTCGGGGAACATCTGCCGCGAAACTTTGCCATGCTGCATCGCCACGCCGTTCACGAACCGCGAAAAGCGCAGTGCGATGTAGGTCATGTTCAGCAGGCCATCGTGGAAGCAGCCAAAGCGCTCGAGCATGCCGGCGCGCTCCGGGCCGAGAATACGATAGGCTTGCTCGCCGGAAAAGCGATCATGGCCCGCCGGTACGGGGGTGTGGGTGGTGAAGACGCAGCGGCGGCGCACCGCTTCCACATCTCGCTCCGTCGCAGTCTGCAGACCGGCTCCGTGCAACTCCTGCTCGAGAAGGGGCACGGTGAGCAGCGCAGCGTGTCCCTCGTTCATGTGGTAGACGGAGGGATCGTATTCGAGGGCGCGCAGAATCCGGGCCCCGCCAATGCCGAGAATCACCTCCTGGCGAAGCCGGTAATTGGTGTCGCCTCCATAGAGACAATCGGTCAGCGAACGATCAGCAGGGTCGTTCTGCTCCAGGTCCGCGTCGAGGAAATAGATGGGGACGCGATGTCCGGAGACGCCCTCCAGGTCATAGCGCCACGCGCGGACAGCAACCGGGCGACCTTCGATCATCACAGTGATGACCGGTTCCTCCGCTTCGAGCATCTTTTCAGGGCTCCAGGGCTGGGGCTCCTCGGTCTGAACGCCGCTGGCATCCAGATGCTGGTGAAAATAGCCCTTGCGATGGGCCAGCGTGACAGCAGCCACGGGCAGGCCCATATCGGCAGCGGCACGCAGCGTATCGCCGGCCAGAACCCCGAGACCGCCGCTGTAAGTGGGGATTTCCGGGATTACGGCAATCTCCATGGAGAAGTAGGCGACGATGTCACCTGCGATCTGTTGTTCCCGGGAAAAATATTGAGAGCGATTAATAAAACGCATTTCCAAACGTGATCCTCAGCCTGCTCAGACGTCGCATTTCAGAATAACGGCAAATCGGGATTCCGAGCGGCGAGCCCAGGCTAAACCCTGCGATTCTTCCACCAGGACTATCGCGCCGATATCCCCTGTTCGTGGAATCCTGAGGAAAACCGGTTTATTCCCACAGGAAGACGTCGGCGTAGCGAACTGCGAGCGTTGCTGCATTCTCTCTTAAGAGTTCAGAATTCGGTGCGCCGCGGCTGACGCATGACAACGGTAGATGTCGGGTTTGATGCCCGTGGCTGCCTTGTACTTGTCGCGAAGTTGGGCGGAAAACTCCTCCGCCTGTTTGGTTTCCACCAGATTGATGGTACAGCCCCCGAACCCCCCGCCCGTAAGACGCGCCCCGACGAGCCCGGGAAGCCCCTGAGCAGCCTCCACCATTGCGTCCGCCTCGGGACAACTGGCTTCAAAATCATCGCGATAACTGGCATGCGCCTCGGCCATAAGCTGTCCGAGTCTTTTCATATCGCCAGCCTGAAGGGCGTCGGCTGCGGCCACCGTGCGCCGATTCTCGGTGATGATGTGCCGGCAGCGTCGCATCACGTTCCCGGGCATTTCCCCTCCCCATCGTTCCAGGTCTTCCATGGTGGCATCGCGCAGAAGCTGGATTTCTGGCCTGTGCCGCGCCAGAATTGCCGTGCCTTCTTCAACTTCCGCGCGGCGATTTCCATACTCGCCACCCACCACGGAGTGCTTCACCATGGTGTTCGCAATGACCAGGCTGATGTCGCGCGGGATGGGCGCAAGCCGAAAATCCAGCGACCGGCAGTCGAGCAGCAGAGCGTGATCCTCTGCCCCATTGGCGGCAATGAACTGGTCCATGATGCCGCAGGAGCTTCCAACGTACACGTTCTCAGCGCGCTGGCAAAGCAGCGCGACCTGGCTCCTGGGCATGTCGCGACGAGCCAGGTGCAAGAGCGCCACAGCCGTCGTCACCTCCAGCGACGCCGAAGAACTCAGGCCGGCGGCCACCGGTACATTGCCCCACAGGGTCATGCTGAAAGCGGGGACCTCAACCCCGGCATCGCGCAGAGCCCACACCACTCCAAGCGGATAATCAGACCAATGTTGTTTGCGGGTCTGCGGTAAATCGTTCGCAGCAAAGGTGATGCCCTCGCGAAAGTTCTGCGACCAGATCTCCACCCGCCCGTCGTGCCGAGGCGAGATGGTCGCCAACGTACCAAAGTCGATGGCCACCGGAAGAACAAAGCCGCCAGCATAATCCGTGTGTTCGCCGATGAGATTGACACGTCCAGGAGCCAGAAAGGCTGGCGGGTCTCCTTCGCAGAATTGTTTGTGGTGAATCTCGCGGATGAGGCTCACGTTCAAATGGCTGCTCTCGGTTTGTATGGATGCGGCAGTCGCGGATGTATCCGGTTGCATTCTTGTCCTCAAGCCAACGCTGCTCTTAATGCTGCCGACTAACCCTGTTTCAACGAGGGGACCCGAATTCTGATCTTATGCTGATTGCCCGCTTGCCCGCTGCAAACGCTTCCAAATTTCCTCAACCCATCTCACATGCTCGGGTTTCATGAGCACGGAACGGAGGCAGGTGAAGGTATTTTCCTGTTCCTGGGGCCACCAACCCGCATTCTGAAAATAATCTCCAGGAAGACGAACCAGCGCAAGATGCAAATTGTCCCCGGCTGCCAGGTTGAAGACTTCCTGGGCGCGGCGGGAAGACTCCGCCAGCGTCGGAGCCCGAACGGCCCAGACGACGATGTCCAGCTCCGGCGTCGGACCGGCCACGAACTTCGGATCAGCGGCAATCATGGCGTGCAGGCGCAAAGCGGCCTCCCGGCCTTGGTCGATCCCACGGGCAAACTCCCCGCCACGGACGAGCGGCAACAGCCGCTGTGTCGCCCACAGCGCGACAGCGGACGCGCCCGCTCGGGAGCACTCCAGGCTGATCTCCCCAAGGTGCAGTTCGCTGGAAGTGAAGTAGGTGTAAGGCGAGTCATGCTTGTACCACCGGCCCATGGCGGGATCCCTGAACAGAATGCAGCCACAGCCGTAGGGCTGCAGGCCATGTTTATGTGGGTCGACGACGATTGAGTCTGCCTCAGGAATACAGGCGAAGGCACGCGCCGCGTCCGCGTCCAGCGTCGAGGCCAGACAGAAATAGCCTCCATAGGCGGCATCGACGTGAAGGCGGAAGCCATGACTTCTCTTTAGCTCAAGGATCCGGTCCAGGGGATCGACTGCGCCCACCGCAGTGGTGCCCAGAGTGGCCACGACGGTACCCACATTGCCCTCGGCCAGCATGGCTTCGAGCGCGCCCAGATCCATCCGGCCCCGACCGTCTGCAGCCACGCTTGCAAACGGCAGCTGCAGCACCGCGCTGATTCGGCTGTGGGTGTAATGGGCCTGATTGGACGCAATGATCTTTTTACCGGGCGCCATCTGACCAGCAACCCATAGCGCTTCGAGGTTTGCAAATGTGCCCCCGCTGGTGAGGTGGCCGAGGAACTGCGACCAGCCGAACATGGCAGCGATCTCGCGTACTGCCTCCACTTCCATACGCGAACTGGCACGTCCGCCGTCGAGCGCGTGATTATTGGGGTTAAGCTCCATGGCCAGCGCATAGGCCGCCCGAGCAACGGGATGCGGAGGCTTGAGCATCTGGCCGGCATACAGCGGGTGAAAGTAGGGGTAGTTGTCTCCGAGTCGATGGGCGACCTCCGCAAGTATGGCGTCTGCGCGATCCGTGCCTGGCGGCTGGAGATTCGGGCTCGGCAGAGCGGAAAACTCGTTTCCGAGGCTTTTGAGGGCGGGTGCAAGGAGGTCGATGAGAGGGTCGTCCATGGCGCAGGCAGCAGGGTCCAGAATAACGCCCGGCGAAGTGCCTTCCGCGCAAGTTCGGTAATAGGAAACTGCATACCAAAGTTCCGCTGCATTGCACATCCCGGATCGTGTAAGCTTCCCGCCAAATTTCCGCAATGGGTGCAGTGAACGCGGCATGCTCCGCGGAACTTGGGCAGCGGAGCGGGGGAGGAAGCGATGGATTGGTATCTGATGGTTTGGCAGAAGTATGCGCAATTCAGCGGGCGTTCCCGGCGCAGGGAGTACTGGATGTTTACGCTGATCAACTCGGTCGCCTGCGCCGTCCTGTACGGGGCGGCCATGGTGGCGCTTCTCAACGGGAGCAATGGTTCGATGTTCCTGCTTTTCCTGCTGCTTGGCGCGTATGGCCTGGCAGCCCTCATTCCAAGTCTGGCGGTGAGCGTGCGCCGTCTGCATGACACGAACAAGACCGGCTGGTGGCTGCTGCTTTGTCTGGTGCCCTTCGGCGGGCTGATCATCATCGTTTTCCAGTGTCTGGACAGCGATCCGGGCGACAACCAGTATGGGCCGAATCCAAAAATGACCGTGGCTCAGGCCGCGATTGGCTGAGGCTCCGGCGAGGAGCCGGAGTTGCGGGTGAGGAAATGTAAAACCTGGATTCTGCTACACTAACGTTGCGTTAGAAACGAACCGGGCAAGAGCAGTCTTTCGCCTCGCCCAACCAAGCAGGAAATGCAGGTCTGCCAGTTCGCTCCGATTCACTCCAGCGCAATTCAATCAGTCAGGAAATGCAACAAATGGAACAAGGTACTGTGAAATGGTTTAACGACGCGAAGGGCTACGGCTTCATCTCGCGCCAGAACGGCGAAGATGTCTTCGTGCACTACTCTGCGATTACCGCCACCGGCTTCAAGAGTTTGCAGGAAGGTCAGGCCGTGCAGTTCAACGTCGTCAAGGGGCCAAAGGGCTGGCAGGCAGCTGACGTTCAGCCTCTGTAAGACGCAAAGACATTCAGGTTGAAGACAAAAGGCGAGCTTCGGCTCGCCTTTTGGCATTTTGTCGTACACAGGCGCCATTGCGAGTCACGGCAAACCTTTGGCCCGCAGCGGTACTCGAAGAGGTATCTGCGAGGATGACCGCTCTGCGGCGGTTCCCCAGCAGAGGGCCCGGACAGCAGGAACCGCATGTGCCGGACGTCTTCAGCAAAGTAGAAACGAGCGTAGTACCGTGCACCGGCTGGAGGTGAAGCATGATGAGTCCGCGCCTGTTGTTTGTCGACGATGAACCAGGGATCCGCGCAACTTTAGCCGCCATCCTGAAGCAGCGCGGTTTTGAGGTGACAGCCGCCTCGACCGTTTCTGAAGCCCTGAACCTGATCTCCAGGCAGACATTCGATGTGCTCCTCTCCGATCTGAACATCGGGGAGGCGGGCGACGGCTTCACTGTCGTCAGCGCTATGCGGCGAACCCAGCCCGAAGCAGCTACCTTCATTCTGACCGGCTATCCGGCTTTTGAAACGGCGCTCGAGGCCATTCGCCAGCAGGTGGATGATTACTTCGTCAAACCGGCCGACGTCCACGAACTCATCGAGAAAATCCAGTCGAGGCTCACCGATCCGAAAAAGGAGATCCACCGGATCCAACCGAGAAGGCTTCCCGGAATTCTGGAGGAGAACAAGCGGGAGATCTTCGTCCGCTGGCTGGAGGCGGCCCGAGCGGATGCTTCAATTGATTCATCGCGACTGTCGGACCAGGAATTGACCGACCAGTTGCCGCTGCTCATTGACGAGATCGTATCCGCGGAAATCGGACAGAAATCCTCAGCGAAAGCATTGAATGCTGCGCAGCGTCATGGAAGCGCGCGCTTTCAGCAAGGCTACACGATCCCTGCTGTGATCAGGGAAGCACGGATCCTGCATGAGGTGATCAGCCGTGTGGTTCAGGAGAACCTGCTCGCCGTGGAGATCAGCTTCCTGATCACCGACATCATGCAGATCGGCGAGACGATCCAGGCTTTCCTGGAGGAGTCCATTCGCTCCTTTCTCCATCATCGACATGCCGTAGCGGAGCAAGCTGACGGGAAGGGAAAATCGATCCTGCTGCTCAGCGCGGACCGTGAGCTGTTGATGCTGCGGGACTACGTCCTCCAGAGCGCCGGCTTCGCGGTTGCACGCGCCGACTCGAGACAAGAGGCACTCCATCTGCTCGAATCCAGCTTCGAAGCGCTTGTCATCTCCTATTCGGTTGCCGGCGCGGACCTGGTGGAGTTGACGGAAATCTTTCGGACGCGGAATTCGAACTCTCCCATCATTGCAATCACGAAGGGCAGCTGGCAGGACCTGAAGATCAATCCTGATTTCACGGTGAGCGGAGAAGACGGCCCGGAGGCGCTGTTGGGCGTGCTGGAAACTGCCCTGACCCGCACTCAGCTGGGTTTGGTGAAGTGACTGACGAACGACGTGACCCTGGGTACTCGTCTGGTGCACGAAAGTCTATGACCAGTGAATGACCGGGCCAGTGACTTTCGTGCCTTGCTCGAGGCGCGTAGCCGCCGCACACTACCCACACAATGTTGCTGCAACTGCGAATCACGCTGCTGGAGTCGACGGTCAATGCGCTGTATGGCGCAGCCGAACGCCGGCAGCCGACGCGGGCCGCGCATCTCAGCACCGGCGCTCGCGGGGAACGCGCGGCGTTCTTCTGGCTGCGACGTCGCGGTTTTACGATTGTGGCGCGGGGCTGGCGCTCGGCGCGAGCCCCAGGAGATCTGGACCTGATCGCCTGGGATGGCGACGAGTTGTGCTTCATCGAGGTGAAGACGCGCACGACGCGCGCCGTTGCTGCAGCAGAAATGGCTGTTGATCGCGACAAGCGGCGCACGCTGCGGCGGCTTGCCCGACACTATATGAGGCAACTTCCGAAACGCGATGTGCCGACCCGCTTCGATATCCTCTCGATCTACTTCGAGCCCGGCAAGCCGCCCGACTTCGACCACTTCGCCGGCGCCTTTGGTTGGGTTGAAGCGCAGCCCTGAACAGAGCCTGCGGCGCGGCCTTATTCCTTCCACTTGATATTGCAGCCGATGCTC
>DATGJK010000339.1:0-5212 GCA_035295245.1 Acidobacteriaceae bacterium | reverse complement strand
GTGCCGCTCTCGCCACGGATGAGCACCGTGGAATCCCCCGTTGCCACGCGTGCGATGAAGTCCTTTACCACCGCGACGCGCCGGCTCTCGCCCACCATCTGCGTGGCGTGAATCTCCTCGCTCATCTCCTGGTTCTGCCGGCGCAGCGCCTCCATGGCCAGCCGGCTCTCCAGCGTGACCGCGGCAATTCGGCAGATCGGGCTGATCAGATGAATGTCGTCTTCGGTAAACGTCACCCCCGCCAGCGACAGCAGATATACCGCGCCGAGCGCATGTTCTGCGCCGACCAGCGGCATGCAGAGCACATTCCCCGAACCCCCGCCGGACTCCCGATCGGCGAGCATGCCCGTCTTTTCCCACAGAGCGCGGTGGATCAGGTCGCGCGGCACACTGATGCGGGGCTGGCCACCATCGCGGCTGCACGTTGTCACCGACTCCGGCTCGTCCGCCGTCCCCATCATCACGATCACGCCCTGCTCCGCCGGCACCACTTCGAAGATCAGCTGCAGCAGTTCGCGACGGAGCAGGTCCATGGTGCGGACTTCGCTGATCAGGTTGCTGATGCGAAAGAGAGCGGCCAGATCGCGCGCCATGCGACCCACGTCGACGCCGGACCAGCGAAGGCCCTCCGCCTCGAGGCGCACCGGCCGGGAAAGCATCCGCGTGTCATCGTCGGCCAGCGCAGCCATCGCGTTCTCTTCGGAGTGGACCATGAAGACCAGTTCCGAATGGCCGACGCGAATCCTGTCACCGTGGCCGATCGACTTGCTTCTGACCGGCACGCCGTTGATGAACGTGCCGTTGTGGCTGTCGAGATCGGCCAGCTCATAGCCGTCGTCCACGGTGCGAATGCGGCAATGCCGGCGCGAGACAACGCGATCCGGCAGGCACAGGTCATTCGCGGGATCTCGTCCGATCGCGATCTCCCCGTCCCGCAGTTCGTGCACGGAGCTGGCGAGCGGACCCGAAATGGCGACAAGCCGCGCCATCCCTCCTCCTGAGGGAACCAGTGTAGCGGACCTGTTTCGCACGCCTGCCAAAACGCATTCATATCGTCACGCGAGTATCCGAACGATGTTCGACGGTATCCGTTCGGATACCATGCGCCCGGCCCGCAGCCTGCGTCGCGGCCCGCCGTCGCCGCAGCGCCCGATGCGAAGCCGCTGAAAACACAGGCCCCGCGCGCGCCGGTTGCCTTTCCGCGTCACAACGCGCGTCGTGGCCCAACGCATGCACTACTCCGTGGCAGAGCCGGTCCGGAAAACAAAATCTTCGGACGCTCAAATCCAGTTCGGATTCCGCTGCGAAGGAGTCCCGGCGCGCCTCAGGCGCCCGACAAAGAGGAGGGCTTATGAAACGGAACATCGCCATTGCGCTCGTCGGGCTCGCCAGCCTGATCACCACCGGGGGAGCATTCGCCCAGAGCGACAGCGCCCAGGGATACGTCCCCTTCGCGTTCTCCGTGAGCAACACCACGCTGCCGGCCGGTGAGTACCGGATCGCCAGCAACTCCGCGCAGTCGCTTCTGATTCGCAACCTCGATGAGCCGAAGTGGACGGTTTTCAGCCCGATCGCCGGCCCGACGCAGGCCCGAAACGGCAGCTGCAAGCTGGTCTTCAACAAGTATGGCAACCGCTACTTCCTGCGCCAGGTGCTTTGCCCCTCGAACGCGATCAGCGTCGACCTGCCGGCCACGCGCCGCGAAAAGCACGCTGAGCAGATGGAAGCTCGCGGCCCGGTCGCAGACACCATCCTGGTCGCGATGCGCTGAGAACTTTCCTTTCCATCGCGAGCTGCCCGGCAGTGCCTCCGCGGGCAGCTCGCATCTTTTTGCGTCGAAGATTATTTTGTCCCCTTAGGTCGCATGAGAACCGGCAGCATCAGCCGGGCGCGGGCGCGGAGGGCGAAGTCGCGACTGTGGCGCTGTTGTTCGAGCAGCGCCAGGGCTTCGTCGCGGAGATCGGGTTCCTCGGCGGCGAGGAGGGCGAAGGCTTCCAGCGCCATGGCGCGGACGGCGATGCGGTCTTCGGCGAGGCGAACGCGAACGAGGGGCAAGAGGCGCCGGCGTTGCGCGGGAGTGGTGGCGTTGAGCACGGCGGCGACGAGGACATAGCCGCGCGCCTGCCACTCCTCCATGGGAAGCTCGGCCGCCACTTCGGCGAGCAGATCGGCCCAGGCGGCAAGGACGCCGGGTTTGCGGCGGCTGACGAGGCGGGCCAACTCGGCGGCGCAGCGATGGTCGTAGGGATCGTCGGTGCAGAGTTCCTGCATGAGCTCCCGGGCCGCGGTTTTGGGCGGAAGTGCGAAGAAGATCTTTACGGCTGTCGCGGCGTCGGTGGATTTCCAGTTGCGCGGTTCGTGAGGCGCCGGTTTTGGGTGCGGCTGAAAAGAGACGGCAGCAGAGCGCGGCATGCGCGATTTGGGGCGAGTGACCATGGTGTGCGCTGCGACGCGCCAGTATACGTCAGCATCGCGGCGCGGCAGCTAGAATCTGAGCAAGATGAAAACGCGCACAATCCGCCGCGCTTCTCGCTTGTTGCTGCCGAGTGCCGTAATCCTTCTGCTTGCCGCCGGCGCGCATGCCCAGTTCTCGAACCCGCTGCCACAGCGCACCGAGGTGCACAATGCGGCGGCGCTGCGTCCGCCGGCGGGTGCGCGGGTAGCCATTGTGGAGTTCGAGGATATGGAGTGTCCGGACTGCGCGCGCGCCAACCCCGTGGTGAAGGCGGCGGCGGAGAAGTATCACGTTCCGTGGGTGCGGCACGATTTTCCGCTGCCCTTCCATACGTGGAGTTTTCAGGCGGCGGTGGATGCGCGCTGGTTCGATACGAAATCGAAGCGGCTCGGCGATGTGTTTCGGGATGCGGTGTTTGCGGCGCAGCCGACGATCCACACACAGGACGATTTGCAGGCGTTCGCGCAGAAGTTCGCGGCTGATCAAAAGCTGAAATTCCCCTTTGCGGTCGATCCGCAGGGGCGGCTGGCGGCGCTGGTAAAGGCCGACACGGCGGTGGGGCAGAGTGTCGGCATCCAGCACACGCCGACGATCTGGGTGGTGACGAACCGGACTAGCGGCACGCCGTTTGTCGAGGTCATCGACCGGGCGAAGCTGGATGAGCTGATCGAGCAGGCGAAGCGGGAAACCGCGGCGCGCTGAGGCACGCTGGCGCGGGACAGGCTGGGACCAGTGAGTCTGGCCGCCGGGGAACGCTGGAACTTTTTCAGGGGCGACAGTGTCTATCTCCTCACCAGGCGCGCGCGGGTGCCATGCCTGCGTGTATTCCCCTGATTGCTGTTTTTCTGATTTACACGTGTCTGCGTTTCAACGGGGCCCCAGCAAGAGAGCCAGGTCGCAGCGGAGGAATCGATGCCGAATCCCGCGACGATGTACGGTGTGCAGAGCCACCGGCGCGCGGCGACTCCTGAAGAGTTTTCGCGCATCTGCGCGATCACGACGATCGCATGGCTGCCGGCGTGGCTGGCCGCGGCTGCGATCTCGCGTTCGCTGCATTATGCGGTGCATGGATGGGGGACGCTGCTGCACAGCGCTGCGTTACTGCTGGCGACGCTGGGCGCGGGCGCGACGGGGCTGGCTGCCGCGTGGGAAGGATTGCGGGAGAAACCGAGTATCGGCTTCGTGCGCGTGCTGCTGCACGCAGCGGTGGGGTGGGCGTTTCTTCCGGGACTGGCTGTGCTGGCGAGGACGCATCCGCACTGGAGCGCGCCGGTTGTGGTGATGACAGCGGCGATCACCGCGGCGAGCCTGCGTCAGCTGGCGGCGGAAGAGATGGCGGATCCCGACGCGCAGGCGTGGCGCAGGGTGGATCTGCCGAGTTTCTGCGCGCCGGAACTGCACGAACGGCAGATGGCGACGGTGCGGCCGGTACGCGCGTTTGTGATGGCACTGTGCGCGTGGGCGGCGCTGCTGTTCGCGATCGATCGCGACGATTTCGGCGCGGACGCCGCGCTGGCCGCAGGCACATTTCTGCTGCTGTGGTACTGGTTCAGGGAGAGCGACGTGGTGCTGCCGGAGCGCAGGCAAATGCGGTGGCTGGGCGGCACAGCGGTCGCGGCGTGGCTGATCTGCCTGGTCCTGCTGCTGCCCTGGCTGCTGCGCGGAGCAGGCGGCGATGCGCTGACGGCTAACGCTGCGGCGCGCCGCGCCGGGACCGGGATGCCGGTTCCCCACCACTTCACCAGCGTGATTCTGTGGCCTCCGAGGGAACAGGTGACCCGGCTTTACTTCCCTACCCGAGCGCTAAGTCCGCGCGATCCCGCCGAACGGCACACGCCGACAGAGATTCCCTTCGATGGGCCGTACTGGTATTTCGAGCCGCCGGATCTGGCTCCGGATGCGCTGGCGCATGTGGCGCACGGGAGGCCTACGGACGCGGGGGTGAATCTGACGTCGGCCGACGGCGGCCCGCTGCGGATGCAGGCGCTGGAGCACCTCGAGAAACCAATCGATCTGGCGTGTTGCGCGGAACTGGATGTCGCGGTGCGTGACGCGGATGCGCAGGCGGGCGGGATCAGCCTGGGAGTGGTGCTCACGGATACAGCGGCGCACGGGGAGCCGACGGTGGTGCTCGGATTCCAGCCGGTTGCGTCCAGCGGGGCGTCGCTGCGCACTCCGCAGGATGAGACGGTGCGGTTTTCGCTCGAACGAGCGCGAGGGCTGCGGCGCTTCGACCAGATCACGGTGGTGATTCTGCCCTCGCAGCAATTCTGGCGCGGGGCGAGGGTGGCCATTGAAGGGTTCACGCTGGAGCCGAAGTAAATAGCGCCATCCACCCACGTGTTCCGGGCTTGGAGACGTGGGGCACCCGGGTTGCGTGCATCTGATTTTGATCCCGTTCAAAACTTTCTTCTGAACACGTTCAGTTTTCTCTTGCAATGCCGCCCAAATCGGTCTACGGTTGTAGTTGAACGTGTTCAAATGTGCTGAACGGGAGGGCCTATGTACATTGCAGGCTGCTATTTCAGCTATCTGGCGATCAGCATCGTGTTGACGGTGTGGGTGGCGCGGACGCTGCACTCTTCGGGGCGGGTGTTTCTGCTCGACGCGTTTCACGGGAACGCGGAACTGGCCGATTCTGTGAACCGGCTGCTGGTGGTCGGTTTCTACCTGATCAACGTGGGCTACATTGCGCTGGCGCTGAAGACGACCGATCCGCTTTCAAACCTGCGGCAGGTGATCGAGCTGGAGAGCACC
>DATGJK010000338.1:0-4290 GCA_035295245.1 Acidobacteriaceae bacterium | reverse complement strand
AAGGCGCCGCTGCGCGAGACGCTCACTAACCTCGCGGAACGGGCGGTCATACGCTCTGGAGCGGGTAGCGATAACACCTCTGCTGCCGTGCTGCGTTGGGTTGGGGAATAGAGATGGCAAGACCGAGCCGACGCGCACCGGATGAGCTGCGCCCCGTCCGATTCATCCGCCGCTTTACCAAGCACGCGGAAGGGTCGGTATTGATCGAGGCCGGCGATACGCACGTTCTCTGCACCGCCAGTGTCGAAGAGACAGTGCCGCATTTTCTGCGTGGCAAGGGCCAGGGATGGGTAACGGCCGAGTACGGCATGCTGCCGCGCTCGACCCACACCCGCTCAGCCCGTGAGGCCTCGAAGGGGAAGCAGAGCGGTCGCACTCAGGAGATTCAACGCCTGATCGGCCGGTCATTGCGGGCTGTCGTCGATCTCAAGGCGCTGGGTGACCGAACAATCACTGTCGACTGCGATGTCCTTCAGGCAGACGGTGGTACCCGCACGGCGTCCATCACAGGCGGCTTCGTCGCACTGGCGGAAGCGTGCGAGCGACTCGTGGCGAAGGGCGCGATCACGTCAAATCCGCTTCACGGTCAGGTCGCGGCGATCTCCGTCGGGATCTGCGAAGGTGTTCCCGTGTTGGATCTGGATTATTCCGAGGACTCCAGCGCGGAGACGGACATGAACGTCGTGATGAACAACGGCGGCGGGTTCATCGAGATCCAGGGTACAGCCGAGGGTCATGCGTTCCGCCGGCACGAGCTGGATGCGTTGCTGAATCTCGCCGCAAGCGGCATCGGTCAGTTGTTCTCGCTGCAAGCGCAAACTCTCCAGTCCCCGGCCGAGCCTGATGTCCGCTGAAATTGCCTGCGGACGCCGCGCGCCCGCGCGGCCACTGCGGCGTAGCCGGCAAAAGTCACGCCTTTTGCCGGCGGGCTACGAAGTAATGTCCGCTGAAATTGCCTGGAGCAATTTCAGCCATATCCATAAGAAGCAGTAGCCCATGCGTGTAGTGCTCGCGAGCGGCAATCCCGGCAAGCTCCGGGAGCTGGCAGCGCTGCTGTCGCCCTTGGGGCTGGAGCTCGTCGCGCAGAACGCGCTTGGCGTCGAGTCACCCCCTGAAACGGGTTCGACCTTTGTGGACAACGCGCTCATCAAGGCGCGTCACGCCGCTGATGCGACCGGCCTGCCCGCGCTCGCCGATGATTCAGGGATCGAAGTGGATGCCTTGGGTGGACGACCCGGTGTGTATTCCGCTCGATATGCCGGCGAGGGTGCCAGCGATCTGGAGAATCTGCGGAAGATGCTCGAGGAGCTGCGGGACGTGCCGCTTGCGGCGCGTACAGCCCGTTATCGCTGTGTCATTGCCTTCGTCAGAAGCTCGTCGGAGGAGCCGCTGCTGGCTGAGGGTAGTTGGGAAGGCCGCATTCGTCCGGAGCCTCGAGGCTCGGGCGGCTTCGGCTACGATCCTGTTTTCGTGCCGGCGGGATCTGAGTTGACGGCCGCCGAACTGCCGGCGGAGCATAAGAATGCCTCGAGCCACCGTGGACAGGCCATGCGGGTGCTGGTTGCCCGGCTTCCCGCGGTGCTGGGAGAGCACCGCGCTGGAGCAGCCGGCAAAAACCGCGCTTTTTGCCGGCGAACAACGAAGTAATGTCCGCTGAAATTGCTGGAGGCAATTTCAGCTGATGGACCAGATTCATGGGCAAGTTGATGACTCCGCCTCTTGCGCTCTACGTGCACTTTCCCTGGTGCGTGCGCAAATGTCCGTATTGCGATTTCAACTCGCACGCCTTGCAAGGGGAGCTTGCCGAGGATCGCTACCTGGAGGCGCTCGTTCAAGATCTGAGCGCGCAGGTGGCCTCAGTGGGGAACCGGGAGATCGTCAGCATCTTCATGGGGGGCGGCACGCCGAGCCTCTTTTCCCCGGAGGCAATCGGACGCGTCCTCAACTGCGCGCGAGAGAACCTGAATATTGCAGCGGACGCTGAAGTCACTATGGAAGCGAATCCGGGCGCCGTGGAACGGGGTCGCTTTGCCGAATACCGGGCGGCCGGCCTGAATCGAGTCTCCCTCGGCGCTCAAAGCTTCGATGGCCGCACCCTGAAGACGCTGGGGCGAATTCATTCGCCCGATGAGACTCGGTTCGCCGCTGAAGAGCTGCACGCCGCGGGATTGAGCAACTTCAATCTGGACCTGATGTATGCCTTGCCTGAGCAGGATGTGTCGGCGGCCTTGAGTGATGTGGAAAACGCATTGGCGCTGCAGCCGGCTCATGTGTCTCATTACCAGCTCACGCTCGAGCCCGGAACGGTGTTCGCGGCACAGCCGCCGCCGTTGCCCACCGACGATGTGGCTGCTGAGATGCTGCAGGAATGTGCAGGCCGTCTGGCGGAGGCGGGATTTGCTCAGTATGAAATCTCTGCCTATGCGCGACCCGAGCGGCGCTGCCGGCACAATCTCAATTATTGGTCGTTCGGCGACTATCTGGGAGTGGGCGCCGGCGCGCACGGCAAGTTGAGTTTCCCAAGCGGCGGCACCATCGTGAGAACCACACAGGCGCGTGAGCCACGGCGGTATCTGGCTGCAGCGGGCGCTGAGCTCACGCGCACGGACGTTCCGTCGGTCGAGCTCCCATTCGAGTTCATGTTAAACGCGCTGCGGCTCGTGGAGGGATTTCCGACGGAGTTGTTTACCGAGCGCACGGGCCTCGAATGGGAGCAGATCGCCCCGATCGTGGAGCGGTTGCGGCAGCGGGGGCTGCTGGAATTACCGACCGGGCACCTCCGGCCGACCATGACCGGGTTGCGCTTTTTGAATGACGTACTTCTCAATTTCCTGGCGGAAAACCCGAAAACGACCGGGGGTTTTGGATTGTCAACCAGCCTCTGAGGCTGTTCCGCAGGGGGCGTGGCGGCCTTTATTCACAGGTCGGAGGGGCGCCGTCGGCAAATGAGTACATTACGCGCAAAACTGCTCATGTAGCTCCACATGTCGCTCGTAATATATTGATTTTAAAGGTGGAAATAGGCTGGTCAAAATTTAGCCAAGGTAATAAATATGCAATATGGCCGGGAAATCCGCCCCTGCGCAGCGCAGCAGTCCACAGACTTATCCACAGCTTCTGTGGATAAGGAAACGCCAAGCTCGGAGGCGCCACGGCATTGTGGCCAAGGCCTGGCTGCCGTCCCGATGATGACGCTTGAGAGCGGGCGGGAGTGCCGCTAAACTCCCGCGCCCTTTAATTTCGATTCGCGCACCACCATGGTCGTGGTCGCTCTCCTGCAAGTGCAAGCCAAGCGGTGATTCCATGAAAGCCTCGACCCATCCTGAGTACAAAGAGATCTCTGTGACGTGCACCTGCGGGAACACGTTCACGACCAGCTCGACTCTTGGCCACGACCTGCAGGTGGAGGTGTGCTCGAACTGCCATCCCTTCTACACCGGCAAGCAGAAGATCGTTGATACGGCCGGGCGCGTGGACAAGTTCCGCAAGAAGTACGCCGCAGCCGGCGCAGCTACGAAGTAAACCTCTCTCATTGCCCGCCCCATCGCCGCAGCTTTTTGTCTGCGGCGTTGGGTGCGGCGGGCGCATGCTCACGTGCACTGCGACGAGCCTCTCTACTCACTCACCGCACTGGTCGGCGCGCGAATCGCGAATTTCTTCGCGTGGCCTAAAACTGATTGCCGCTCCTGTACCGTAGTGCCTTGATTTCGGCGCGCGGACCCTGTATTCGTGCATCAGTACCGCGCTCGACGTCGTGTCGAATCCTTGGCGCGGGATTTCAGGAAGTATTGAGCTAATGCCCGAGAAGAAATTCGAGCTCGTCGATCGAGCCACTGAGCGCAAGGCGCCGCTTTCGGTTCGTACCGGCACCATTGGACCCTCCGTGGTGGATGTCTCGTCGATTCATAAGGACCTGGGTGTTTTCACCTACGATCCCGGATTCGGACAGACCGCCTCCACCGACAGCAAGATCACTTACATCGATGGGGACGCCGGCGTTTTGCTGTATCGCGGCTACCCAGTGGAGCAGCTGGCGGAGAAGAGCAGCTTCATGGAGGTGGCCTACCTGCTGATCCAGGGCGACCTGCCGACCAGCAAGCAGCTGCAGTCCTTCACGGACAGCATCATTCGTCACACCATGATCAATGAGTCGCTGCTGCGCTTCTTCAACGGCTTCTATAACAACGCTCATCCGATGGCAATGGTATCGGCCGTAGTGGCGTCGATGTCCGCCTTCTATCACGACTCGATGGACATCTATAACCCGCGGCATCGGGAGATTTTTTCCCA
>DATGJK010000337.1:0-3483 GCA_035295245.1 Acidobacteriaceae bacterium | reverse complement strand
TCGGCGACGATGCTGAACAAGGGGCTGGAGATCATCGAAGCCTGCCGGCTGTTCGATCTGCCTCCTTCGGCCATCCGCGTGACGGTACACCCGCAGTCAACGGTTCACAGCCTGGTGGAATACATCGACGGAAGTCTTCTGGCCCAGATTTCGGTGACGGACATGCGTCTGCCGATCCTGTACGCGCTGAGTTATCCGGAACGGGTCGAGTCGAATCTAAAATTCGACATGGAAGCCCTTTCGGATCTGCAGTTTGAGCAGCCAGATTTCCGGCGGTTTCCGTGCCTGCGGCTGGCCTATGAGGCAGCGGAAAAGGGCGGGGCGCATGCCATTGCCCTGAACGCGGCCGATGAGGTGGCGGTGGAGGCATTCCTCGAACGCGCCATACCCTTCCTGGGCATCCCAGATACAATAGAAAGAGTTCTCGACTCGATTTCGGAGACTCATCCGGCGACCATTCAGGAGGTGCTCGCCGTGGATCGCCAGGCGCGGGAGATGGCGCGCAAGATTCTGGCCGAACAAACTTCCCGTTGCTGCTGACAGGCCCTCCCGGTAGAGTATTGGTGCGCAAAGCCTAACTATGTCATTTGCCGTGATTTCGATTGTCTCGTTCTTTATTGTGCTCAGCGTGATGGTGCTGGTGCACGAGCTGGGTCACTTTCTGGTGGCTAAAGCCTGCGGCGTGCGCGTGGAGACGTTCTCGCTGGGATTTCCTCCGCGAATCTTCGGATTCAAGTACGGAGAAACGGATTACTGCATCGGAGCGCTGCCGTTTGGCGGCTACGTGAAGATGTCCGGGGAGACGCCGGGTCAGGAAATGACGGGCGATCCGCGGGAGTTCAATTCGCATCCCCGCTGGCAGCGGATGCTGATCGTGCTGGCAGGTCCGGTAGCGAACTTCGTGCTGGCCTTTGTGCTGATGGCCGGCTTCTACATGATGCACAACGAAGTGCCGGTCTACGAGAACGCTCCCGCAGTGCTGGATGTGGTGCCTCCGACCTCAGCGGCGGGACAAGCCGGATTGCAGGCGGGCGACCGGGTCATCCGTTTCGATAACGTGAAGAACCCAACCTGGGAACGCGTGATCGAGCGATCGGCCATTGACGCGAATTCAACGGCGTCGATCACGGTGGAGCGCAGCGTGAACGGGCAGGAGAAACAGTTCAGCACGGAACTGTTCCTGGCCGATCCGTCAAAAGGCACGGATTTCGAGATTGAAAATATCGGGCTGCTTCCGAAACAGCAGGACGGCCCGGTGATGGTGGAAGACGTGGTGCCGGGCGATCCGGCAGCGAAGGCGGGGATCAAGCCGGGCGATGGGATCGTCTCGGTGAACGGGCAGACCGTGCACGGCGTGCAGTCGATCATCGCCATCCTCGACGAAACGGGGAGCAAGCCAGTGGCGCTGGTTGTGCAGCGTGGGGCAAAGACCTTCAGCGCGTCGGTGCAGCCGATCTGGGCGGACTTCAGCGGCGAACAGCCGGGGTACCGGCTGGGATTCAGCGCCGCGCCGCCGCCGTTCCATGTAGAGCAGTCGCCGCTGCCCAAGGCGGTGAAGCAGTCGGTGAGTTACAACCTGCGCAACTCGGGATACATTCTGGACATTCTGGGACGGCTCTTCTCGCGTCACGGCGCGGTGATGCAGCAGCTGAGCGGGCCGATCGGGATTGCGCGCGCTACCGGCGAGGCAGCTGAGGCGCATGGCTGGGAGCCGCTGGTGGGGCTCACGGCGCTGATCAGTCTCAACCTCGGCATCATGAATCTGCTGCCGATTCCAATTCTCGATGGCGGGACGATTCTCTTCCTGCTGATCGAGGGCGCCTTGCGGCGGGAACTGAAGCAGGAGTTCAAGGAGCGGGTGTATCAGGTGGCGTTCGTCATGCTGATCCTGTTCTTCGCGTTCGTCATGGTGAACGACGTCTCGAAGCTGAACCTGTTTTCGAAACTGAAACCCTAGCGCGAAGCTGAACCAGGTAACGAGGCCTGCCCTTGCGGCGGGCCTTTTCGTTTGCAAAGAATGAGTTATTAGTGGTTAGTTCTTAGTTGTTCGTCAACTGGCGGATGCAGCAGGCAAAACCCGGGCTCTGAAGGAGCGTGGCGCGGGTGTGCTGCATCCCATCGAGAAGAACGGGCCCATTTCACGCCGGAGAAATTGCTATGGAACGCCGCACATTTCTGCAGAGCGCGGCCGCGGCTGCGGCTGCATTCGCCACCGGACACGCCGCAGCGGGACAGCAGACGGACCGCAATCCGCAGGACAGCCTGCCGCTGGGCGTGGAGTTCATCACCTCGCCGAATCCGAACGCCGCGCGGCTGATCCCGCGCGTGGAGCATCCAGGCACGATGCGCGGCGAGATGCTCTACCGGAAACTGGGGACGACCGGCGTCGAGGTGTCGGCGATCGGGATGGGAGGCTATCACCTGGGGAAGAAGGAGTTGCCCGAGCAGCAGGCGATCCGGCTGATCCACCAGGGCGTGGACCGGGGGATCAACTTTCTGGACAACTGCTGGGACTACAACGACGGCAACAGCGAAGTGGTGATGGGCAAGGCGCTGGCGCAGGGCGGTTACCGGCAGAAGGCGTTCGTGATGACGAAGATTGACGGGCGCACGAAGCAGGCCGCGCAGCAGCAGATCGAGCAGAGCCTGCAGCGCTTGCAAACGGACCATATCGACCTGCTGCAGCACCACGAGATTCTGCGCTTCGAGGATCCGGACCGGGTGTTTGCCGAAGGCGGCGCGATGGAGGCGGTGCTGGAGGCGAAGCAGGCAGGCAAGGTGCGGTTCATCGGATTCACGGGACACAAGGATCCGCACGTGCACCTGTACATGCTGGATACGGCGAAGCGGCACGGGTTCCATTTCGATTCGGCGCAGATGCCGCTGAACGTGATGGACGCGCACTTCCGCAGCTTTGCGCAACTGGTGGTGCCGCGGCTGGTGGCGGAGGGAACCGGCGTGCTGGCGATGAAAACCTTCGGCGATCATTTTGTGCTGGCCAGCAAAACCGTAGAGCCGATGGAGTGCCTGCACTACGGGCTCAATCTGCCGGTGTCCGTTGTGATTACGGGAATCGACAACGAAGACATTCTCAACCAGGCCTTCAACGCGGTGAAGACGTTCAAGCCGATGGATGAGCAGCAGGTGGCGGCGATTCTGGCGAAGACCCAGAGTGCGGCGCTGACGGGGAAATTCGAGCCGTTCAAGACGACGACGATGTTCGACGGCACGGCGCATCATCCGGAGTATCTGGGATAAAGCGGTTCAGAGCGCGAGCGGCGGGGGCTGGTAGCCGAAGTCGCGCTCGAGCGCGGAGGCGACTGCGAGGACGAGTTCGTCCTCGTAGGGGCGTCCGGCGATCTGAATGCCGATCGGCAGCCCCTGAGAAGAGCGGCTGATGGGAACAACGGCCGCAGGTCCGCCGAGCACGTTGAACCACTGCGTATAGCGCATCACGTCCAGGTAGGAGACGGTCTGGCCGTC
>DATGJK010000336.1:0-2328 GCA_035295245.1 Acidobacteriaceae bacterium | reverse complement strand
GCGAATGTGGCGGGGCTGCTGCTGGCGCGAGCGTCGGGGCGCAGCCGGGAGTTTGCGATCCGGACGGCGCTGGGGGCGAGCCCGATGCGAATGGTGCGGCAGCTTCTGGTGGAGACGGGGCTGCTGGCGGTGGCGGCGTGCGTGGCCGCGGTGGCAGCAGGTCCGGTGACGGGACGTCTGCTGCTGCGGCTGGTGCCGCACAATCTGGCGGCGGGGTTCCTCGTGCATCAAAATGCGACGCTGCTGGCGCTGGCGGCTGCGGCGGCCCTGCTGACGCTGATGATCGCGGGCATGGGTCCGGCGATTGCTATGCTGCGGCGGCGGAATCAACTGGCGTTGCATGAGGGCGGGCGCAACGGCACCGCTTCGGTGGAGAAGCAGCGTCTGCGGCGGGTGTTTGTGGTGGCTGAGGTTGCGGCGGCTTTCTTACTGCTGGCGGGGACGGGACTTTTTCTGGTGAGCCTGCGGACGCTGCAGCGCGTGAATCCGGGATTTAATCCGCAAGGCGTAATGACGGGAACGGTGGCGTTCTCGGGACATGATTTTTTAGAGAGCCAGCCTCGGCAGGCGGCGTTTGTGGGCGGCGTGGTACAGAACCTTGCGGCACGACCGGGCGTGCTGGCGGCAGCTGCCGTGGCCCCGCTGCCGTTCGATCCCGATGATGGCGGGGCGTGCTCCTTCGGGATTAAGGGCAGGCCGTCGGCGCCGGGCGATCCGGGTCCGCACAGCGAGTTGACGTTTGCGACGCCGGATTATCTGCGGGTGATGCAGATTCCGCTGCTGGCCGGTCGCTGGATTGGCGCGGGCGATCTGGCGAATACCGAGCCGGTCGCGGTGATCGATACGCGGCTGGCGAAGAAGTACTGGCCGGGGGAGAATCCGATCGGTCAGCACATCAGCTTCTCGTGCAACCACAACGCGACGGCGGTGATTGTGGGCGTGGTGGGCACGGTGCGGCTGAGTTCGCTCGAGGAAGACACGAGCGACGGCATGCGCTACTACGCCTTTGCGCAGGGGACAAATAACCACGCCACGTTTGTCGTGCGGACGGCAACCGATGCGAGCGCGATGGGGCCGGCGCTGGAGAATGCCGTGGCGCAGGTGGATGGGTCGCAGGCCATGTCGGCGATGAGTCCGATGGAGACGCTGGTTTCGGATTCACTCGCGGGGAGACGGCTGATCGTGTGGCTGCTGGCGGCGTTTGGCGGGTTGGCGCTGCTGCTGGCGATGGTAGGGATCTATGGGCTAATCAGTTATGTAACAGCGCAGCGCACCAATGAAGTGGGCGTGCGGATGGCGCTGGGGGCGCAGCGCAGCGATGTGCTGCGGCTGATCCTCGGGAATGCGCTGGCGTTGGTGGCAATTGGGCTGGTGCTGGGAGCAGGCGCGTCGTTTGGGGCGTCGCTGCTGCTGCGCTCCGTCTTCGCGGAGTTCGGTGGAGGGACGGCGACCTCGCTCGGAGTAGCGGCGGTCGCGATGCTGCTGGTTGGCGGGCTGGCGGGGCTGATTCCAGCGGTGCGAGCGGCCAGTGTTGATCCGGTGGTGGCGTTGCGTACGGAATAAGGATGGATATGGAAGATCTTGAGGGTGGTCAGTGATGATTGGCGATCTGAAATACGCATTGCGGCAGTTGAGGAAGTCGCCGGGATTTGCCGTCACGGCAATAGTGACGCTGGCGCTGGGGATTGGGGCGACGACGGCGATCTTCACCCTATTCGATCAGGTGATGCTGCGCATGCTGCCGGTAGAGAAGCCGCAGCAGCTGGTGCGGATGGACTGGCACGGGAGCTTCTCCGGCTCGATGAGCAACTTCGGCGGAGACGTGGGGAATTACTATTCCTATCCGATGTACAAGGACCTGCGGGACCGCAACCAGGTTTTCAGCGGGATGTTGGCAGCGGTGAGAACGAACGTCGCAGTGAGCTGGCGCAATGAGGCGGAAGATCAGGACGCCGAGGTGGTCAGCGGCAATTATTTCCAGGTTCTGGGACTGCGGCCGGCTCTGGGGCGGCTGTTCACTTCCGCGGATGAGACGCAGAAGGATGCGAATGCCGTGGTGGTGCTGAGCTATGAGTACTGGCGAAGCCATTTCGGCGCGCAGCCAGATGTCGTGGGCCAGACGGTACACATCAACGGGCAACCGTTCACGATTGCAGGAGTGGCTCCGGAGAGCTTTCATTCGGCGATTGGCGGCTACCGGCCTGGCGTGTTCGTCCCTGTGACGATGGTGGACGAAGCGGTGCCATGGGCGCGGCCGGGACATCGGCTCGACAACCGTTTGAACCTGTGGCTGACGATCGTGGCGCGCCTGAAGCCGCGCGTCACGGC
>DATGJK010000335.1:0-2790 GCA_035295245.1 Acidobacteriaceae bacterium | reverse complement strand
GCGACGCGCTGCTGCTGCACTCGCTCGCTGAACGCGGTTTGCCGAATCCCGCCGCTGAGCTGCATTCAGAAAGTCCGGGCCTGATGATCGACCGCCTCTCGATTCTGGCGCTGAAGATGTACCACACGCGGGAAGAGATCGAGCGCCCCGGAGCGCCGGCAGGTCACGCCGGGCGCAACCGCGAGCGGCTGGCCCTGCTGACGGAGCAGCGCGACGACCTCGCCGGCTGCCTCGACCGGCTCTGGCAAGAGGTGCTCGCCGGGCGGCGGCGCTTCAAGATGTATCGCCAGCTCAAGATGTACAACGACCCCGCGCTGAACCCAGCGATCTATGGAGGAAAGAATTAGGTATAACCCCACATTTCTGTTTGTGATCCTGAGCGCTAAACTCTGGCCGCTGAAGTCTGATCACTGATCACTGACGCCTGCTCCTTGTACCCTGAATGGGTGCCCCGGCTCATCATCAACGCTGACGATTTCGGCCAGACTCCCGGCATCAACCGCTCCGTCGCAGAACTGCATCGCGCCCATGCTCTTAGCTCCGCCACCCTGATGGCGACCTCCAGCTTTTTCGACGAGGCGGTCGCGCTGGCCAAAGCCAATCCGTCGCTCGAAGTGGGCTGCCATGTTGTGCTCACCGATGGCATCGCGGCACTGCCCGCTGCCCAAATCCCCTCGCTTGCGGATCGGAACGGACAGTTCCGCGCCAACCTGGGCCGTTTCGCCGCCGATCTTCACTTGGGGCGCATCCGCGCCGATGAGATTGAGGCCGAGGCCGCCGCGCAGATTCGCCGCATCCAGAACGCCGGCCTGCGCGTTTCGCACGTCGACACCCACAAGCACACGCACATGTTTCCGCGCGTTCTGCGGCCCCTGATTCGCGCCGCCCAGACCTGCGGCGTCCCGGCGATTCGCAATCCGTTCGAGCCGGACTGGGCTTTGCGCGCCACGCCCAGCGCGGGGCGACTGCGCCGCATCGCTGTGGTTGCGCTCGATTCACAACGCCGCACTTTCCTGCGCCTGGTCCGCGATTCGGGTTTGGTCACGACCTCCGGAACCATTGGCGTCCTCGCAACCGGCACGCTGGACGTGGCAACCACCCTGGATCGTCTGCTGGCGGCCCTGCCCCAAAGCCCGGCGGAGGCGGTTTGGGAACTCGTCTCCCATCCCGGATACCCAGACCGCCACCTTGATGCGGTCCCTACAAAGCTGCGCGCTTCGCGCGGGCTGGAACACGCCGCGCTTCTGGAGGCGATTCCCCGCTCCGGGATTGCGCTCGGCTCCTGGCGCGATTTGCCCCAGGCCGGAACCGGCGCGGCGTATCCTGCGTAAACCAGCAACGAGGAGCCCCTATGGCCCTGTTCTACAACTGGTTCTTTCCTGCGGTCTGGATCCTGTTTCTTCTTTACTGGCAGGTCAAAGCCAGCGACACCAAGGCGACGACACGGCTGGAAAGCCCGGTTTCGCGCGCGGTCCGCGCCGTGGTGTTCCTCATTGCCATCGTGCTGCTCTCTGCGCCAAGACTGCCGTTGCCTATTTTTTACCGGCCCATCCTGAAACAGGGGCTGCCGACTTTCGTTACGGGAGCGGTCGTTACCCTGGCCGGAGTCTTCTTCGCCGTGTGGGCGCGCGAGCATCTGGGCAAGAACTGGAGCCGCTCCGTCACCGTCAAGCAAGACCACGAGCTGATCACGTCCGGCCCGTATGCCTTGGTGCGCCATCCGATCTACACCGGCATTCTCACCGGCTTTCTCGGTTCAGCGCTTGCCGAAGGCCAGGTTCGCAGCCTGATCGCGTTCGTTCTGGTGTCGGCTGTTCTCTGGTTCAAGCTGCGCCTCGAAGAACGCTGGATGCGCGATACCTTTGGAGACAGCTACGCGATGTACGCCCGCCGCGTCGCCGCCCTGGTGCCGTACGTCCTGTGACCGGTACCGCGTAAGCTGGTTCCACACCCATGTCCAAGCCCGATCCGGCCAGGGACGCTCATCTGACGCCGCTTGCCCATGGCGCGCTGCACCATTGCTTCGGCTGCGGCCAGCAGAACCGCACCGGACTGCGGCTTAACTTCTTTGTCAATGGGTCCGGCGATATTGTTTGCCATACGCGACTCGCCCGCCGTTTTGCCGGACCTCCCGGACACGCGCATGGGGGCATCATTGCCACTCTCCTCGATGAGGCCATGAGCAAGGCGAACCGGGCCCGCGGTGTCGTCGCCATGACGCGGCAGATGGATGTCGATTACCTCCGGCCCGTGCCCCTCGGCGTTCTGCTCACGCTGACCGCGCGGCACACCAGCGTCTCGGGACGGCGGCACCACTGCGAAGCTCAGCTCACAGACGCTTCCGGTCACGTGCTGGCCACGGCGAAGGCTATATTCGTTGCGGTCGATCCGGCGCGGTTTCCGCGGCCGAAGGCGTAGGCCCTCCGCACGAGCACCGATCCTGAATCTCCGCGCAAATACTGGTAAAATTGGAGTTTCACGAAAGATTTCCGCTCGGATCGGCGCAGCTCTGCCCTCGATCCTGTTTGAGCGCAATCCGAGGAGATTCGCTATGTCCAGCAATCACAACAGCAACGGCAACAATGCCGGTTCGGTCAACAATCCTGGTTCCGGCACCACGCTCCGCCTGAAGGTCGGGCTCGCTGAGATGCTGAAGGGCGGCGTCATCATGGACGTCACCACGGCCGAGCAGGCGATCATTGCCGAAAAGGCCGGAGCGGTTGCGGTGATGGCGCTGGAGCGGGTGCCGGCGCAGATCCGCGCCGAAGGCGGCGTGGCCCGCATGGCCTC
>DATGJK010000334.1:0-2703 GCA_035295245.1 Acidobacteriaceae bacterium | reverse complement strand
CGATCGGCCAGGGCGCGCTCGACCACGGATTCGGTGGCGTGACGCATACGGAGCCCGATCGCATACAGCGAAGCTCCGAGATCCTGGGACTGGATGGCGCCGAACCAGCGCACAACTTCGGGAGGAGTGGCGAAGAACGATTGCATGAGTCGCTGGTTCTCGAGGCGGAGGCGCGCAATCTCAGAGCGCTTCATCGCTTCAGTGCGCACTCGCGTTTTGCGGTGCCGGCGCAGGCTCGCGCGTCACCTCGATGTAGTCGATCGGCGCTGGTTCCCCATCGTCGGGATGGCCTTCAAGGGTCAGCATGTCGCCGGGACGCAACGGCACTCCGCGCAGCGTATAACGCGTGCTGGTGTCTCCGTTCGGCGCCATGCCAGGCAGTGTGTTGTCGGCCTGCCAGGTGCCAATGGGCTGCTGATTGAGAAGCAGACGAAATGTGGAAATGCCATTGCGGTAGTCGAAATATTGCACGGCGACCGTGTACCAGCCGGCCGCGCGGTTGAGGTGCGATGAAGCAGTGCAGGCGCTGCGGGCGCTGCAAATGTATGCCTTGCCGCCGGAAGCCGTCTCCCAGGGATTCACGTCGACGGGCGTATAGCCGTCGAGCTGCATGGCTGATGCGGTGATGCGGTTGGGATCGTGATCCACGCGGCCCAGCGCGTCGGGGATGCCGGACATCTGTGCAAACCAGCGGTCGATGGCGTCGCGCCAGACGATGGCGTGGCCTGCCTGGTATTCGAGCAGGCCGAGGATCTTCTCGTATCGCTGATCGTCGATCAGGCCGTCGAGCGATTGCCATTCGCGGACCTGATTGTCCGCTTCCTGCGCACCCTGATCGTGCGAATCGTAGATGGTCTGAATCACGGTTTTGCCGCTGTGCAGTTTGTAGGTGTACGGGACATGATGCATGAACAGCAGCAGATTGTCCGGGCAGGTCTCCAGCGAGTCGTACATATGCGCCACCTCCGGCGGATACTGCCCGATGTAACCCGTACCGGTGGCGACGGTGCGATCCATGCCGACACCATCGTGAGTGGCGCGGATCCACTGGCCCCAGCCGTTGTTCTCCTGTGACTGCGGCGCCGGTCCGTAGTGCGGACCGGTGATGTTAGTCAGCGTCTGCAGGCCGAGCGGACCGGTGTAGTGCTCGTACATAGGCCAGGAGGCGAGAAGCATCCGGGAGATCGTCGAGACGACCTTCGCATCGTTGTTAAAGGTCAGACGCGTCCAGTCCGAGGCGATGGTCTCAGCGGTTGTCTTGGGATTCCAGGCGAGGCGGCCAAAGCCATACAGGTTCGCCAGGGCCATGGGGTGCGCCATCCAGTTCGCATCGAGGCCAACGTTCGCCACGCCCGCGTAGCCGCCCAACGGGCGATGGAACGTGGAGCCGTCGACGATGTCCCGGAGCGGGGTGGAGCGATTCTCGGCATGCAGATCAAAGTCGAGATAGGTCTGCCACTGTGAAGGGAGAAAAACCAGGTGCCGTGCCTGGCCCATGTACTCCTGGGTGACCTGCAGTTCGATGGCGGTGTTCGTCTCGCGCAGGCCAGCGAAGAGGGGCGAGACGGGCTCGCGCACCTGAAAATCAATCGGGCCATTCTTGATCAGCACAACGACATTGTCGGCAAACTTGCCGTCGAGCGGATGAAAAATGTCGTAGGCGGCGCGGGCGCGATCGGCCTTGGGATTGTTCCAGTCGAGATGGTGGTTGTAGACGAAGGCGCGGTAGAGCACGACGCCACCGTGCGGCTTGAGCGCCGCAGCCAGCATATTGGCCGCATCGGCGGGGCTGCGTCCGTAGCTCGAGGGGCCGGGCTGGCCTTCGGAGTCCGCTTTCACGACGAATCCGGCGAAGTCGGGAATGGCAGCGTAGAGGGCGTCGGCCCTGGCGCGCCACCACGCAGCCACCCTGGGATCGCCGGGGTCGAAGGTGTCGAGCGCGCCGAGATCTTTGGGCGCGCTGATGGGCACGGAGATGGAGAGGCGAACGCCCCAGGGACGGAAAGCATCGGCTATGCGCGCAACGCCGCGGATCAGCTCCGGCGTGAGCATCTGCGGATTCGCATTCACGTTGTTGATGGTGCAGCCGTTGATGCCGATGGAGGCGAGCAGGCGCCCGTAATCGCCCACGCGGCTGAGGTCGTCCCGCACCTGGCCGTTGTCGAAGAAAATGGAGCGGCCACCATAGCCGCGCTCGATGGTGCCGTTAAGGTTATCCCACTGGTTCACCCAGCGGATCGGCGCCGCGGGCGACTCGCTGCTCTGAATCTGCGCTATGCTCTGGCCGCGAGCGATGCCGGAGAGCACATGAAAGACGCCGTAGAGGATCCCGCGCGCCTCGGCTCCGGCGATGATCCATTGGGTGTGGCCGTGAACGGTGGCCGTGCTGATGGAGAATCCTTCGGGCCGCAGCGCAGGCTGATGATATGCGGGCAGGGCGGAGTGGAGTTCGTCGATTGTGCCCAGTATCCAGGCACTGTCGTCGGGAAGCGGTTTTTCAACCCGAAACGTGCGGCTGAGCATCGAGCGAACGCCGCGCATCAACTCGGACGCGGCGGTGGCGGAAACGGCAGAGGCGTCGAGATTGACGATACCGGCAGGCATCGACGCGTACTCCGCCATTGCGTTGGTGTGCAGCGGCGGCGCATAGCGAAGCCATCCCTGGGAGCCATCTTCGGCGTGTGACGGGAGACCGGCCAAAAC
>DATGJK010000333.1:0-2620 GCA_035295245.1 Acidobacteriaceae bacterium | reverse complement strand
AAGCCGATCTGCCCGAGCAGAACTTCTATGTGATCCATGACGGCTTCCGGCTTGAGAACCGGCCACAGTACCAGCCGCCGCGCGGATCGGCTCCCCCGCCGGACCAGCAGCAGCCCGGCCAGCAACAACCGGGAGCTTCGCCGCAGGGTGCCAGCTACCGTCAGCCGCTGCAGAATCAGGCCCCGCACTACACCTTGCCGGCGGGTACGCCTGCGCCGCAGATTCAGCCGCAGTCGTAGCATCAGGCCGCGCTGCGTACGCGCCGGTCTGCATATTCGCGAAAAGCTTCGAGATCGCCGCGAATTCTCCAGTAGCACTCACACGCTTCGGCTTCGAGTCCGGCGCGGTCGGCGATCTCCACGCGGCCGCGGCTGTAGCGAATCAAACCCCGCTCCTGCAGTTTCCGCGCCACCGCGTTCACCGCAGGGCGCGCCACGCCGAGCATGGCAGCCAGGAACTCCTGCGTGAATTGCAGAGTGTCGCTGGTGACTCGGTCGCGCGAGACCAGCAGCCAGCGCGACAGCCGCTGCAGGACGTTGTGGCGGATGTTGCATCCGGCGGCCTGCGAAGTCTGCACGGACTGCGACTGCGAGTAGCGCAGCACCAGGTCGTGGAAGACTTCGCCGCGGCGGAACTCGCGTTCGGCCATCTCGGCCGTAGTGCGATAACCGCGTCCAGGCAATTGCATCGCGACCTGGTTGACGGCCCGCGCGACGCCCATCAGTGTGGGGGCGCCGATGGCCGCCTCGTATCCAAACATCCCGGCCTCGACCTGCGATCCATCTTTAAAAATTGTGGTCATGGAGCCGATACCGTCTTCCAGGAAGAAGATGTGATCGATACGGCCCCCGCTCCGCTGCAGGACCTGAGCCAGCGGCAGATTGACAGGCTGAAGATGCAGCCGCTCAATGGCAGCTGAATCCAGATGATTCAGAATCGTATTGCGGAAATTCATTCCGGTCACGCGTGCTCTCGCAATTCCGTTGCCTCAGGGTCAAAGGCGAGCCTGGCGCTAGCGTTTACAGGTCACAAAATCGGCGGGCAACGTTCGCTTCCATACATACGATGCGCTCTCGCGTTGACAAAATAGCTATGGATGGCTGGGCCCACGAATGCGGTCAGCGCCATCCCGTTCGATGCTGACCGTGTTCCAAATCGGAGAGGACCGCCTGTTTCTCGAGACCCGCCGCCGGGTGCTCGAAAGCATGGGGTTAACCGTGCTGACGCTCAACAGCGCCGAAGAGATGCTGGACCGCATCCTGCAGTTACCATTCGACCTTGCCATCTTGTGCCATACGGTCCCGGCGTATCGCCGAAAAAAGATTGGGGCGGCGATGCGGCGGGTGAACCCTGCGGCGCCCCTCCTGCTGGTGGGGCGCGGAACGGCTGGGCTGGTCGCCGACGGGGATGCGGCGATCGATGCGGTGGTCGATCCGGACCCGGAGCGGCTGACCGAAACGCTGCGCAGACTGCTTCAACTCAAACAGGGTACGAAGCCGGTTGTAAGCAGCGAGTCCATACGCCTTGCCGCGGACTGAGCGGCCGGGTTAGAAGCCGGAGCGGCCAAAGGCCCGGAGCAGATTGCCAAGCAGGCGCACCGCGCGAGGAACCGCCTGGCGCAGCGGACCTGAGAGGTCCTCGCCATGGCCGAAGTTCGCAGCCCCGACGGTGAGCGTGAACGCCCGAGCCGGAACATGGCCATAAAGTTCCTGGGCCAGCGCCAGCAGAGCGGGCGGGTCCAGCCCATGCGTTTCGGATGGCGCCGCGCACGCTCCGACGGGGCGGACGCGAATGGCGCCAGGTTCGTCCGTCGCGCTGGCGTCGATAAAGAGCGCTAAATCCGTGGTGGCCAGTTCCGCCGCCATCTCCGGCGTGAACTGCTGGGCGGTAACGATCCGCAGACGCGAGGCGGAGAAGAGTTGTTCCGCCGCCTCCGCGATCCGCAGACCGACTCCGTCATCCTGCCGCATCGAGTTTCCGCACGCCAGCAACAATGCCGGAGTCTCGACCCTGGAAACAACAGGGCCTGTTCCTTTGGAGCGCCTGTGGCTGGCGCGCCAGAGCGCGAGTGCGGGAGGCAGGGATGCTGTCTGCATAACCTGCCTCAGCCCCTCCGCACTTCACGCAGCAGCGAACCATTCGCTGCGCGCAACTCCACAATCAAAGGCATGCGGCCCAGCGCATGCGTCGAGCAACTCAGGCAGGGATCGAAGGTCCGCACCACGGCTTCCACGCGGTTCAGCATGCCTTCCTTCACGTCGTCGCCCTGCACATAGTGGCGCGCGGTTTGCAGGATGCCGCGATTCATTGCGGCGTTATTGTGGCCGGTAGCGATGATCAGGTTCGCCCACGTGATCAGACCGTTTTCGTCAACCTTGTAGTGATGGATCAGCGTGCCGCGCGGCGCCTCGGCGATGCCGACGCCTTCGAGATTGTTCACGGAAGCCGTGGCGCGCACATGCTTGTCGAGGATGCCGCGGTCGGCAAGCAGCGACTCGATCTTTTCCGCCGCATGCAGCATCTCGATCAGCCGAGCGTAGTGATAGTAGAAGGAACTGAGCAGCGGCCGCGGCGAGAGTTCGCGGAACTCGCGCCACTCCTGGTCCGCCAGCGGCGTATC